>JAAZMA010000114.1 GCA_012799055.1 Tissierellia bacterium | reverse complement strand
GCTTCTACCACACCAGTATGCCCTACCATATCTGGATTAGCAAAGTTTAATATTATTAAGTCGTATTTATCCATATTTAGCCTATTTAACACTTCATCCTTTACTTCTATTGCAGACATTTCTGGCTTTAAATCGTAAGTTGCCACCTTTGGGGATGGTATTAATACCCTGTCTTCATTTTCATAAGGTTCTTCTCTACCACCATTGAAAAAGAAAGTAACATGGGCATATTTTTCTGTTTCTGCAATTCGAAGTTGATTTTTACCTAAATTGCTAATGTATTCCCCTAGAGTATTTTCTGGTTTGTCTGCCTTAAAGGCTATGTGTACATTTTCAATAGTTTTATCGTATTCTGTCATGGTAACAAAGAAAGTTTTTACTTCCTTCTTTCTTTTAAAACCTTTAAAATCTTTATCTACTATAGCCCTAGTTATTTGTCTGGCTCTATCTGGTCTAAAATTATAAAAAATAATAGAATCTCCATTATCTATGGTGGCTATGGGTTTTTCATTTTCTATAATTACAGTAGGAATTACAAATTCATCTGTTATATTTTCTTTATAAGATTTTTCTATGGCTTCTATTACTGATATATCTTCTTTTCCTTTGCCTAATACCATGGCATTATAAGCTAATTCTGTTCTTTCCCATCTTTTATCCCTATCCATAGCATAATATCTACCAGATACTGTGGCTATTTTACCTACACCTATTTCTTTAATCTTTTCTTCTAATTCTATTAAATCTGCTTTTCCAGCTGTAGGTGGTACATCTCTACCATCTAAGAAGGCATGGATATACACATTTTCAAAGGCTTCCTTTTTACATAATTCTAATAATGCATATAGATGAGTATTATGAGAATGTACTCCACCTGGAGACACTAAGCCCATTATATGAAGTTTAGTATTATTTTTTTTGGCACTTTTAATAGCCTCTAAAAACTCTTCTTTTTTAAAGAAGTTTCCTTCTTCAATACTTTTAGTAATATTGGTTAATTCTTGATATATTATTCTTCCTGCACCTATATTTAAATGGCCAACTTCAGAATTACCCATTTGACCCACTGGTAGACCAACAGCCATTCCACTGGCGTCTAATTTAGTATTAGGATATTCCTTTATAAGTTTATCAAAATTTGGTGTATTGGCTAAATATACCGCATTTCCTTCATATTCTTTTCCAATTCCCCATCCATCTAGTATTATTAACATTACTGGTTTTTTCATATTTCTTCCTCCAACTAATGGTTCACTAATTTGGCAAAATCCTCTGCTATTAAACTAGCACCTCCAACTAATGCTCCATCTATATCTTCTTTCTCCATTAATTCTTTTATAGTATTTGGTTTTACACTTCCACCATATTGAATTCTAATATTTTCTCCTGTTTTTTCCTCATATTTTCTTTTAATTATACTTCTAATAAATTTACACATTTGATTTGCATCTTCACTAGATGCTGTTTTTCCTGTGCCTATAGCCCATATTGGTTCATAGGCTATAACTATATTTTCTACATCTTTAATATCTATATCTTCAAAGGCCTTTAGTACTTGTTCCTTTACTATTTCTTCTTCACGTCCAGCTTCTCTTTCTTCTAGAGTTTCTCCTACACATACTATGGGTTTTATATTATGTTTTAAAGCCGTTTTAATCTTTTTATTTACTGTTTCATCTGTTTCATTAAAATATTGTCTTCTCTCAGAATGACCAATTATACAATAGTCTATTCCAATCTCCTTTAACATTAAAGGAGAGATTTCTCCAGTATAAGCACCATTTTCTTCCCAATGTAGATTTTGGGCTCCTAATTTTATATTAGTACTTTCTATGGCCTTTTTTACTTCACTAAGACTTGTAAAAGGAACACAGACTACTGCTTCTACATTTTCATTTAATTTATGTTTTTTTATTTCTTCTATTAAAGCAAGGGAGTCTGATATAGTATTATTCATTTTCCAATTCCCTGCAATTATTGGTTTTCGCATTTTTACCTCCTATCTATCTTCAATGGCTGCAATTCCTGGTAATTCTTTTCCTTCTAAGAATTCTAAGGATGCTCCACCTCCTGTGGAAATATGGGTCATTTTACCTCCAAGGCCTGCTTTTTCTACAGCTGATGCACTGTCTCCACCACCTACTATGGTAATAGCATTGGAATCAGCCATGGCACGACCTATAGCCTCTGTGCCTTTTTTAAAGTTTTCCATTTCAAATACTCCCATAGGTCCATTCCAAACTATGGTTTTTGCATTTTTAATTTCTTCAGAAAATAGCTTAATGGTTTCTTCTCCCATATCCATACCCATCATATCTGCTGGCATATTATCAAATTTAACTGTTTTAAATTCTGTTTGATTTTTAAATTCCTTAGCCACTACAATATCTACAGGTAAAAGTAGTTTTACATTTTTTTCTTCTGCTTTTTTAAGTAAATCATTAGCTAAGTCTAGTTTATCTGCTTCTAATATGGAAGTTCCTATTTCATAGCCTTGAGCCTTTAAGAAAGTATAGGCCATTCCTCCTCCTATTAGAATAGTATCTACTTTATTAAGTAAGTTTTCAATAACTCCAATTTTATCAGATACTTTTGCCCCACCTAATATGGCTACAAAAGGTCTTTCAGGATTTTCTAGGGCTTTACCCATTACTGTAATTTCTTTTTCCACTAAATAGCCTACTGCTGATGGCAATTCACTAGAAATACCAACATTAGAAGCATGGGCTCTATGGCAAGTACCAAAGGCATCATTTACATATATATCTCCTAAGCTAGCCAATTCTTTAGCAAAATTTTCTTCGTTTTTTTCTTCTTCTTTCCTAAATCTAGTATTTTCTAATAATACTACATCTCCATCTTTCATTTTAGAAACTATATCTTTTACATTATCTGATACTACATTGTCATCTTTTGCAAATACTACTTGTTTTTCAAGTAGTTCTGATAATCTTTTAGCTACAGGTTCTAAAGAAAACTTAGGATTTGGTTCTCCCTTTGGTCTACCTAAATGGGACATTAAAATTACTTTTGCGCCGTTTTCAATTAAATATTTTATAGTTGGTAAAGAACTTGTAATTCTTCTATCATCAGTAATATTTCTATTATCATCCATAGGTACATTAAAATCACATCTAACTATTACATTTTTCCCTTGAACTTGTAAATCTTTTAAAGATTTTTTATTTAACATAATATCACCCCATTTTATTCATTTTACATTTCACAATTGATTAGATAAAGATACTAAGTAGTGAACCCAAAATCCAAAGACAGAATATCGGTTCTCTGCTTAAATTAACAATTGTCTAAGTCTACCTTTTGATTCAATGAAACATCAGGGACAGTCCCTAATGTTTGTAGAATGAAAAATCAAATGAAATGCAAATGAAAGGGATTATCCCTTTCATTTGATATCTATTTATTAGCTACCATGGCAGCTAAATCTACTACTCTTGCTGAGTATCCCCATTCGTTATCATACCAGGATACTACTTTTACCATATTATCTATTACCATTGTGGATAATCCGTCTACTATGGAAGAATGTGAGTCTCCTCTATAGTCTATGGATACTAATGGCTCTTCTGAATAGCCTAATATTCCTTTCATTGGGCCTTCTGCTGCTTCTTTAAGTGCTTTATTTACTTCTTCAGCTGTAGTTGGTTTTTCTACTTCAAAAGTTACATCTACTACAGATACTGTTGGAGTAGGTACTCTCATAGCAAAGCCATTTAATTTACCTTTTAATTCTGGTATAACTAAGGCTACTGCTTTAGCTGCTCCTGTAGTAGTTGGTATAATAGATTCTGCTGCTGCTCTAGCTCTTCTTAAATCCTTGTGTCTTTTATCTAATATTTGTTGGTCATTGGTATAAGCATGAACTGTAGTCATTAAACCTTTTTTAATGCCAAAATTATCTAATATAACTTTTGATACTGGTGCTAAACAGTTTGTAGTACAGGATGCATTGGATATAATGTGATGATTTTCTGGATCAT
This sequence comes from Tissierellia bacterium, assembly GCA_012799055.1. Taxonomy (GTDB): domain Bacteria; phylum Bacillota; class Clostridia; order Tissierellales; family Tepidimicrobiaceae; genus JAAZMA01. Next base: position 7,085 of record JAAZMA010000114.1, on the reverse strand, counting down.
ATTTTTCTTCATTTACACCTAATACTATGGTAATATCTTCACCTTTTGCTGGTGCAGTTAAAATAACTTTTTCTGCCCCTGCATTAATATGTTTAGATAAACCTTCCCTATCTCTAAAAGCTCCAGTGGAATCAATTACAAGTTCTACTCCTAATTCTTTCCATGGTATTTCTGCAGGGTCTCTATGGTCTACTCGTTTTATTTTCTTTCCATTTATTACAAATCCATCATCTACCACTTCTATGGTTCCGTTGAATTTGCCATACAGGGAATCGTATTTAAATAAATGAGCTAAGGTGTTTAAATCTCCTGATGCATTTAGTGCTACTATTTCAAAGTCATTTACATTTTCTTCAAAATAAATTCTTAAAACATCTCTTCCTATTCTTCCAAATCCACTTAATCCTACTTTCATTGACATAAAAATTCCTCCTTAAAATATAATATTTATTTTAAAGCTAACTAGTAGCTTATTTACATATATTAATTATTTTTCTAGCAGCCCCTTCGTCTGTAATTATAGTCATGTTTTTTCTAAGGGAGGCAATGGAAATTATGGCTTCCGCCTTTTTCTCTCCTCCTGCTACACCTATAACTGTTGGAGTTTTTTGGAATCCTTCTAAAGACAATCCTACTGTGGGAGATTCCCATATTTCTTTCCCATTTATATTAAAATAATGTCCAAAAGCCTCAGCAACTGCTCCTTTTCCTATTAATTTATCAATCTTTTCTTGAGAAAGTTGTCTTCTTTCTGCCATTATATCTGCTCTACCCATTCCAAATACTAATATATCCATATTGGCTATTAAATCCAATACTTCCTTTACATCTGCTATGGTTAGTACTGCATCTAAAGCAACTTTATCTATATTATCAGGAATATGTAGTAATCTATAGGATGCATCTAATTTTTTGGCAAGTTTTGCTGCAATGCTATTAGATTGGGTTTCCACATTTTTCCCTAGCCCTCCTCTAGCAGGAGTTATTAATATTTCATTGGCTACTTTTCCAATAGGCATTTCATTAGCTACATAGGCCATAGTTGAGCCACCAGTTATTCCAATAATATTATTGTCTTTAATTAATTTTTTAAGGTATATGGAAGTAGTTTTGCCCATATCCTTTAATACTAAACTATTGTTATCAGAATTTCCAGGCACTATTATTACTTTTTCTACACTTAATACTTTTTTTAATTTATCTTCTAATTCTGTAATACCCTTTAATTGATAAATTACACCAGATAGTGCATTAATTATTTTTTTACCATCTTCTGTTATATACATCCCAGTTGCTTCTATATTTAATAGCCCCTGCTCTTTAAGTATATTTACTTCTGTTCTAATGCCTCTTTCTCCCATATTTAATTTATGGGATAAATTTCTCCTTCCTATAGGCTGATTATAGTATATGGTTCTTAAAATATTATATCTAATTTCTAGTAATTCCAGGACTTCAGGAACTATTTTCTTTTGAATCTCAATTAAATCTGTCATATTAACACCTCAATAGTATTATTGAATATTAGTATATGAAAAATTGTTATTATTATCTATGGGACTTATTATGCCCATGATATGTGCTTTTTTGTCCCGGCAATAGTAAAAAAAATTCAACAATCTTCTACATAATCATTATAAACTATTATTTTTTACTTTTCAAGTAAATAGTTAAAATAAAAGGTGGCAACTAAATAAGCCTTGCCACTTTTATCCTAATATCGTTTTCTCAAAGTAGAAGCTGGTATTTCTAATTCATCTCTATATTTGGCTACTGTCCTTCTAGAAATATCAATTCCCTTAATTTTCAATATATCTGCTATTTTTTGATCACTATAAGGTCGTTTAGGATTTTCTTTTTCGATTATATCTTTAATCGTGGATTTTATAGAAGTAGAAGATACATCTCCCTGATTTGTAGCTAAACCACTGGAGAAGAAAAACTTTAGCTCAAATACTCCTCTGGGGGTTTGAACATATTTCCCATTTGTAGCTCTACTTACAGTGGATTCATGCATATTTATATCTTCAGCTACTTCCTTTAAAGTTAACGGCTTTAAGCCTTTTTCCCCAATTTCAAAAAAATCCCTTTGAAATTTTAATATAGATTCCACTACTTTGTATATGGTCATACGCCTTTGTTCTATGGAACGAATTATCCACATAGCCGAATTTAGTTTCCCCGTAAGGTATTCTGTTGCCTTTGGGTCTTTGTTTTGAATCATCATATCCCTATAAAAGCTATTAATATTAAGTCTTGGTCCTGTTATATCATTTAATATAATAATATATTCACCATCAATATATTCAATAGTAGCATCTGGAATAATATATTTTACTTGATCTCCAGAACTTGAAAAACCTCTACCTGGTTTAGGCTCTAATGTCTTTATATAATCACATATGTCTTGAATTTCTATTATATCTAAATCCAATTCTTTAGAAATTTTAGATAATCTATTATAGGCAATATCGTCTAAATGATTTTCAATTATTTTTTCCACATTGGGATTTTTATTATTATCTTTTTTAATTTGAATAAGCAAACATTCCTTTAAATCCCTAGCTCCTACACCTAAAGGCTCAAATTTTTGAATCATAGATAAAACCTTTTCCACCCTATTAATATGAATTTCTAAATCTGTGGCAACTTGTTCTATAGTAGTTGTTAAATATCCATTTTCATCTATATATTCAATTAATATTTCTCCTATTTTTTTATCTTTTTCATCTATATTTAATACATTTAATTGGAAAAGTAAATTATCTTTTAAGGATGGGGAGTAGGAAATAAAGTTTTCATAATTATATTCTTTAATATTTTTATCTTTCTCAGGTCTATAAGTGTACCCTTCTTTATCAATATATTCTTTCCAATCTATTTCATCTTTTTCCTTAATATAATCATCTATATTTTCATGATCCCCTTGAACATTATTTAGTTCTAATAAGGGGTTCTCTTCCATTTGCTGCTCTAAGTATTCATTTAATTCTAAACTGGTAAACTGGAGTAATTGAATAGCTTGTCTTAATTCTGGTGTCATCACTAATTTTTGAACTTGTTCAAGGGTCAAATCATAACCTAATTTCATTAAGCTCACTCCTACCATAAAATAATATTAGTAAATAAATATTCTTCTACTAATATTATTATACCAAAACCTACAGAAAAGACAAAGTTATTTACATTAAAAAAGCTCTCGACTAATTAGTCAAGAGCTTTTAGCAATATTTTATGGTTTAATATTTATCTTTGAGATTTGTCATAAGGGATTCCTTCTGCCTTAGGTGCCCTTGATTTCTTTGAGGTAAATGCTAATACTACCATTGTGGCTACATAGGGTAGCATTTTATAATAGGTCTGTTCAATACCTAAATTGTATAAAAATGGTATCAATGAAACAGAATATGCTAATGTTCTAAATAATGAAAAGAACAAGGCTGCAAAAAATATTTTTACTGGCCTCCACTGTCCAAAAATCATTACTGCTAATGCTAAGAAACCAAATCCTGCAACTCCTGTATGTCCATTTACATTTCCGTCCATAACACCAACAGAGTAGAAGAAACCTCCGATTCCAGCTAAAATACCTGAAATACTAGTACCTGCATATCTCATTTTGTATACATTAATGCCTACAGAATCTGCTGCATGAGGGTGTTCTCCACAAGCCCTAAGTCTAAGTCCAAATTTTGTTTTATAAAATACTATTATTGATATAATGAAAAATAATAAGCTAATTGGCACTGTTAAATATGTTCTTTGAAAAACCATTGGACCTAAAACAGGTATTTTACTTAAGCCAGGTATTTCCCTAATATAAAAATTCATACTAGTTGTAACACCATCAGAATTAAAATACATTTTTGAAAATAATAGTATAGCTGCTGGAATTAACATATTAAGGGCAGTTCCTGTAATAACCTGATCTGCCTTCATATTAACTGCAGCAAAGGATAATAGCAAAGAATAGATTAAGCCTGCCACAGCTGCAATTAGCATTCCAAGTAGTAAGACAACTTGAGGATTTAAACCTAAGTCTTGAACGGTATAAACAAATAATGCGCCAAAAAAAGCACCAAAGAGCATAATACCTTCAAGAGCAATATTCACAACTCCACCTATTTCACTAAACATTCCACCTAAAGCTACAAGAAGCAATGGCATTGCTACAGGAAGCATATTTTGAATTATATAATATAGAGTATCCATTATTCTGCCTCCTTTATCTCATTATCAGAAACTTCATTGTTTGCTGTTTCTTTATCATGTTTTTTCCCAATATGGTTTTTAAAGAAATTTACTAAGGTTTCATTCATAACTGCAGCAAATGCTGAGAAATAAATAATAACAGCTATAACCACATCTATAATTTCCGGCTTATAGCCTACAAGACTAGCTAAAGTACCTCCACGTTGTATATGGGATATAAATATTGATGAAAATATAGTCCCTATAGGATGGGAATTTCCTAAAAGAGCAACAGCTATACCATTGAAACCATTAGGTGCAATAATATTAATAGGCTCGTAAGTCATACTACTACCTGCAATAGCCGATGGTGCCAGTATTGCAAAAGCTCCCCCTAAACCTGATAGGCCACCAGCAATTATCATTGTAAGAATAATGTTTTTCTTACCTTTCATACCTGCATATTCACTGGCAAATTTATTAAAGCCTGTTGCCTTTAATTCATAGCCAAAGATAGTTTTTTGAAGAACAATATAGAGCACAATACCAATGGCAATTGCTAAAATAATTCCCCAGTTTACATTGGAATTAGGTATTCCAAGAGATGGAATTTGTACACTTGCTGGCAAATAATTGGTTCTAGTTTGCTCAAATTTATACATAGTGGAACTACCTTGAATTGCCATGTCTACAATGTACATCCCAATATAATTAAACATTATAGATGTAATTACCTCATTTACATTTAAGAATGCTTTAAAAATCCCAGGTATAAATCCCCAAAGCATTCCTCCTAACATTCCTGCTAAAATAGCCACTATCCAATGTATACTTGGAGGCAAGTCCCACATAAAGCCTACATACATGGCAAAAAACATTCCCATAGTATATTGGCCTGAGGCTCCTATATTAAATAAGCCCATATTAAATGCAAAGCCAACTGATAAGCCTGTCATTAATATTGGTGTTGCAAAATAGAACACATCACCTATACGCTTAAATCCTCCAAGGGTTATAAACTTAAATCCTGCCCCTGCACTTTCTGGTTTAGCAATGAGCATTACAATAAAACCAAAGATTAGACCTAGAATAATGGCCATTAATGCTGAAGAAAATGAAGCAAATCCACCACTATAAATTATTTTTTTAAAGCTAAATTTGTTTTTATTTAAATTTATTTTATCCTGCATCTTCAATCTCCTTTATTACATCCCGTTTTGCACCTGACATGTAAAGCCCAAGTTCCTGTACATTTGTAGTTTTAGGATCTAATTCTCCAACAATTTCTCCTTCATATATAACTAAAATACGATCTGATACATTCATTACTTCGTCTAATTCTAATGATACTAAAAATACTGCCTTACCTGCATCTCTACTTGCTACAAGTTGTTTGTGTACATATTCTATAGCCCCTACATCTAGGCCTCTAGTAGGTTGTACTGCTACTAATAAATCGTGATCTTTATCAATTTCCCTTGCTACAATTGCCTTTTGTTGATTACCACCTGACATAGAACGGGTTATGGTTTCTGGACCTTGTCCAGAGCGTATGTCGTATTTTTCAATAAGACCTTCAGCATATTCTCTTACAGCCTTAAATTTTATAAATCCATTTTTATGAAACTTAGGCTGCCAGTATCTTTGAAGTACTAAATTTTCTTCTAGTTTATAATCTAATACCAAACCATGTTTGTGCCTATCCTCTGGAATATGGCTCATTCCTAAAATAGATCTTTCTCTAACAGAAGCCTTCGTTATATCCTTACCCTTAAGAATAATGCTCCCTGAACTTGCTTTTTCAAGGCCTGTTAGTGCATTGACAAATTCTGTTTGTCCATTTCCATCAATCCCTGCTAAACAAAGGATTTCACCTGCCCTAACATCAAAGGATATATTTTTTACTGCATCTTTCTTTTGAATTTTAGATGGCACACTTAAATTTCTAACAGAAAGGACTACGTCCCCTGGTTTGCTCTCTTTTTTTTCTACTTTAAAACTAATATCTCTGCCTACCATCATTCTGGAAAGTTCTTCTTTAGTTGTATCTTTAACATCTACAGTTCCAATACATTTTCCTTTTCTTAAAACTGTACATCTATCTGCAACTGCCATGATTTCGTTAAGCTTATGGGTAATGAAAAGTATGGATTTCCCTTCTTTGGCAAAACCTCTCATAATTTCTAGTAGTTCCTTAATTTCTTGAGGAGTTAAAACTGCAGTTGGCTCGTCAAAGATTAAAATTTCATTTTCTCTATAGAGCATTTTTAAAATTTCAACTCTTTGTTGCATACCTACAGTTATATCTTCAATTAAAGCATCCGGATCTACTCTTAATCCATATTTTTCACTAAGAGCCATAACCTTTTCTCTGGCTTCGTTTTTCTTAAGAAAACCTGCTTTATTTGGTTCTACTCCCAGAATAATGTTTTCTAAAACAGTAAAAATTTCCACCAGCTGAAAATGCTGATGAACCATTCCAATTCCTAAAGCATTGGCATCATTAGGATCGTTTATCTGTACAACTTGACCATTTTTTCTTATTTCACCCTTTTCAGGTTGATATAGACCAAAAAGCACAGACATTAGTGTAGATTTACCTGCACCATTTTCACCTAATAGAGCATGTATCTCACCTTTTTTTAATCTAAGAGTGATATTGTCGTTGGCAACAATGCCAGGAAATTCTTTTGTTATATTAATCATTTCAATAATATAATTTTCCACTTTATCCTCTTCCACTTTCTATATTTTTTATTCTTAATTAATATTGAAAATGAGGGAAAATAAAATCCTCCCCCATTATCAATATTTATCTTCATAATAATTAATACAAGTTTAATAATAGATTAATTATCTTGTAGTAACTACAACTTTTTTAAGATTTAATTGCT
>JAAZMA010000003.1 GCA_012799055.1 Tissierellia bacterium | reverse complement strand
TTTTAATTTTAATTTTCCGTTTTTTCCTTTTCTTCCTTTTAAGTAGCTTTTAACAAAGGATTCAAACAAATAGTATATTCCAATACTTATTAAAATAAGAAAGCTAATAATAATATTAAATTTATTAGGCAATATTTCTCCAATAAGATTACCTAATAATAGGGAAACCATAAGAAAAAAAGCACATATTAAATCAATTATAATTATAGATTTGAAGGGAATTTTAATACCATTAGTACCGTAGGCAATACTTGCAACAAAAGCATCTAAGGATAATGCCAGCACCAGTAACAAAGTTTCCACCTAATACACTCCTTACTTTTAAGACTTTATTATGATTTTCAATCATTAATATATTATTCAAAGGCCTACTTATTGTTACAGTGAAATAATCTGTAATATAAAGGAGAACTTATATATATAAATATAATAAAGAAAGGGAAATTTAAACAATAGGTATGCATTGGCCTAACTTAATTCTTGTTAATAGATGTGCTTATGGCCTATCCTTCAGAATTAGAGACTAGAAATATGGACTTTATATTAGTCTTGGATGGTTCTTAATATTTGATACAGGGAGTGGGATTATGGAGATTATATGGACATTTTTTTTATTTGCTTTAGGTTTAATTATGACTATAAAAGGTGGGGATTGGTTTGTAGATGCCTCCATATGGATAGCAGAAAGAACAGGCATATCTTCTGGGATTATTGCCGCTACTATTGTAAGTATAGCTACAACTTTACCTGAATTTTTTGTATCCACTGTAGCTAGTAATGAAGGTTTTTCAGAGATGGCAGTTGGTAATGCATTAGGTTCATATACTTGTAATATTGCATTTGTTATAGGTTTATGTGCAATAATTAAACCAATAGAAATAAAAGATAGTTTTTTTGGTATAAAGGGAATTATGATGTTAATTAATTTATTTATATTTTTTGTATTTTCAAAAGATGGAATAATTAATGAGAAAGAAGGTTTTATTCTATTAAGTTTAATAATACCTTTTATAATAATTAATATATTTGAATACAAACAAAGGAATAAATCTAAAAGTAAAAAGAAAAAAGGCTTTATAAATAAAAAGGACATAGTTTTCAATGGAATAAAGTTTATTATGGGAGGGGCATTTATAATATATGGAGCCCATATTTTAGTAGGCACTGGAGTAGAAATTGCAAATATACTTAGAATTCCAAAGCAGGTAGTAAGCCTTACTTTACTTGCAATAGGTACTTCCTTGCCAGAATTAGTAACCTCTTTAATGGCCATTTTTAAAAATCAGCAAAGCATTTCAATAGGCAATATATTAGGTGCAAATATATTAAATTTATCTATAATTATGGGGGCATCCCAATTGGTATCTGAACATGGTTTGAGAATATCCTATCAAACTATATTCTTAGATATACCTATAGCTATATTAGTAGGCTTAATTTTTGTAAGTGCAGGATTAATAAAAGAAGAGATAAATAGATTATTAGGTATAGTTTTTTTAGGTATTTACATAATATATCTTTTAATCCTTTTTTAGTTTGCTTAAAATCAATATCTATAATATAATTAAAGAAGAAAATTACAAAAAATACTTAATGGTGGTGATAAAGTGTTTATAGACAAAAGCTTAAAGGATTATGTAGCTGAAGTAAAATCAGGAGAACCTACTCCAGGGGGAGGTAGTGTAGCAGCATTAGCAGGAAGTTTAGGGGCGGCACTAACATCTATGGTGGGTAATTTAACCTTTGGGAAAAAGGCCTATGATGAATTAGATGAAAAAACTCAAACAGAAATGAAAAATGCTTTTAATGAAATACAAAAAAGCATTGAAAAATTAAATCATATAGTAGACGAAGATACAAAGGCTTTTGATGGAGTAATGGAAGCATTTAAACTACCTAAGGAAACTGAAGAAGAAAAGAAAGCAAGGACAGAGGCTATTCAGGAAGGCTATAAAAAAGCACTAGAAGTTCCCCTAGAATGTGCAGAAGAATGTTATAAAGTGCTGGAATTGCAAAATGTATTTGCCCACAATGGAAATATAAATGCAATTACTGATGTAGGTGTTGGGGCACTTCTTGCAGCTACTGGATTAGAAGGTGCAATTTTAAATGTGAAAATAAATTTACAGGCAATAAAAGATGAAGAGTATAAAAAGGCTATAGGGGAAAAAGTAGATAAACTTTTACAAGAAGGGAATCAATTAAAAGAAGAATTGATGAAGACTGTATATACTAGATTAGGATAAAAAAGCTCAATATTGAGCTTTTTTTTTAGTCAAAAATCAATCTATATGGTATAATTAATTTATAAATATTGGAGGTGGCAAGATGATATATTTTGACAATGCTGCAACATCTTTTCCTAAACCAAATATAGTTTATGATTCAATTATGAAAGTTATGAAAGAATATGGTGCTAATCCTGGTAGATCAGGCCACAAATTAGCATTAAAACTTGGAAGGGAAATATATGAAACTAGGGAGTTAATTGCTAAACTATTTAATATAGATAATCCAATGAATATAATTTTCTCATATAATTGCACTGATAGTTTAAACTTAGGAATTAAAGGTATATTAAATAAAGGGGACCATGTAATCACCACTTCAATGGAACACAATTCAGTACTAAGGCCATTAAAGGCTTTAGAAAAGGATGGAATAGAGATTACCATTGTTAAAGGAGATTCAATGGGTAGAATTAATACAAAAGACATAGAAGAAAGCATAAAGGAAAACACAAAACTAATAGTTACAACCCATATATCTAATTTAACTGGTACTATAATGCCTATAGAAAAAATAGGTGAAATTGCTGAAAAACATAATATATATTATTTAGTAGATGCAGCCCAATCTGCTGGAGTTTATAATATTGATGTAAAAAAGATGCATATAGATTTATTAGCTTTTCCAGGGCACAAAGGATTGTTGGGACCCCAAGGTACAGGGGCATTATATATTGGTGATAATATAGATTTAAAGGAAATGAAACAAGGGGGTACTGGCAGCATATCTCATTTGCTTCAACAGCCAGATGTAAATCCAGATAGGTATGAATCAGGGACTCCCAATGGACCTGGCATTGTGGGATTAGGGACAGGCATTAAATATATTTTAGATAAGGGAATGGACAATATTAGAAGACATGAAGAAGAATTAACTAGATATTTTATTGAAGAAGTAAGAAAGATTGACGGTGTTAAGGTTTATGGCCCCTTAGATATTAAAGAACAGGCTGCTGTGGTTCCCATTAATATAAAAGATGAGGATTCTTCTGAAATAAGCTATATATTGGATGAATATTATAATATAGCAGTAAGGCCAGGCCTTCACTGTGCACCTATGGCTCATAAAACCATAGGAACCTTTGAACAGGGAGTAGTTAGATTTAGTTTTGGACCTTTTAATAGTTTTCAGGAGATTGAAACTGGCATAAAGGCCATTAGGGAAATATCCAAAGAAGTGTAGGGGGAAAGTTTATGGAACATATTAGTCAATTTATTGAAATATATTATATAGAAATAGTTTTAGGATTAGCTGTAGTTTTTCTATTATTATTAGCTTTTTATATAATAGCAGAAATAAGAATTTCTAGATTAAAAGACAGATATGATAAATTAACTAGGGGTAAAGATGGAGTAAATATTGAAGAAATTCTATTGAGAAATGGGGAAGAAATAGATAATCTACAAGGACAAATTAACCATATTAACAAAGAATTAAACAAACTAGAGACAAAATTAGGTTTTGCAATACAAAAAGTAGGTTTTATTAGATATAATGCTTTTGCTGATATGGGTTCTGAATTAAGCTTTTCCATAGTTTTTTTAGATGAATTTTTAAATGGTTTTGTTTTAACTAGTATTTATGGAAGGGAACAATCAGTTTCCTATGCAAAACCTATAAAAAATGGGAAATCAGCATATCCCCTTTCCACAGAAGAAATGCAAGCAATTGATAGAGCAATTAAGGGCGAAGGTTATGCTAATTCTATATAATAGGAGGAGAAAATGAATAAAATTCTTTTTATTATAAATCCAGTTGCAGGTGGTGGTAAAGCTAAAAAATTAGAGCCACAAATTAATGAATATATGAAGGATATAAAATTAGAATACTGTATTCAAATGACAAGAAAGCCAAAGGATGCTATAGAAATGGCTAAATTAGGGATAAAAGAAGGATATAATACAATAGTTGCAGTAGGTGGAGATGGTACAGTTAATGAAGTAGCCATTGGGATAATGGAGTCAGGTCATGGTACTTTGGGGATTATCCCCAGTGGTACAGGAAATGATTTAGCTAGGACACTGGAAATTCCCTTTGATATTAAAGCTGCCTTAGATGTAATAATAAAGGGGAATAGGAAAAAAATTGATATTGGAATTGTAAATAATAATTTATTTTTAAACATTGCTAGTATAGGTTTAGATTCAGAAGTTGTTAAAAATACTGAAAAAATTAAAAAAAGAATTCGAACTAGATTTGCTTATTTAGTTGGAATTATTAATACATTATTTAGTTTTAAGGGTAAAAAGGTAATGCTAGAAATTGATGATCATCTAATGGATAAAGATATATCTTTAGTTGCTGTGGGAAATGGCAAATATTATGGTGGTGGATTGAAAATACTTCCTATGGCAATAGCTGAGGATGGTTATTTTCATGTAATTGTTGTAAATAAAACCCCAATGCTAAAACTTTTATTTTTATTTCCATCAATTTTTAGTGGTCAACATATTAGATTTAAAAAAGATGTAGAAATATTTAAAGCAAAAAAAATAAGAATAATAACTGAGGATAAAACTTATTTAAATGTAGATGGAGAAATTTACGATATAGAAAAAGAAACTCTATTTACTATAAATGATGAAAAATTACCTGTATTTTGTTAAAGTAGCTAAATTGCTACTTTGTTTTTTTATCTAATATATTTTTATATAATTTAAAAAGTGTTCTATCTATACCTTTGGCTATGGTTTCTGCCATATTCATCACTAAACTTAAACGTGTGTTTTGTAATACCATATATTCCATTAATCCACCTACATTAACTACCCCAGTAATGCTTATATCTCCAACTAAAGGAAGATTTTTATTTACACCTAATCCAGGTTTTAATGGCCCATTTTTTATTATAATTTGTCCTATATTATCTAAATTACCTAGAGAAGCATCAATGGCCAAAACAAAGGCATTAGGATATTGGAGTTTTATTTCATTAATAGTTTCCACTAGGTTTTTGGCATGAATTGGTTCCTCTAATGTCCCTATTAAATGGATATTATTATATTTAATAATATGAGAATTTAATTTATACCCTACTAAAGGTCCTAGAGAATCACCAGTGGATCTATCGGTGCCAATACATAAAATTATTATTTCATCATAATTATCTAAATTTAATATTAAATATTCATATAAAATATTGGAAAATTTCATAATTGCAAAGGGACATTTAGAATCAATATAATTTTTATTTAAATAGTATTCCATATTTAACCTCCAAAAAAACCTATTATTTTATACTATGGGAAATCTCAATATAATAGAAGTATTTCCTTAAAATTTTTTTATAACTAATTTAAATTGTTAAAAAATCTTAACAATTTCATATTAGTAGTAAAATACAATGGGCTAAAGCAGGTCTATATATTGGAATTTCAAGAGTTTTTAAAAATAGAATACTAAATATATTTTTGAATAATATATAGGTAAACAAGCCTAAATCTTGAATATTTTTTTTGCTATGTTATAATACTTTTATAATTGTTACAAAATAATTACAAAACTGTTTGATGGCTTAATTTATGACTTATTTAAGCTAATTTAGAACAGGGAGGTTTCTATTATGGACGATCCAAGTAATTTGGAGATTCATGGCTCTATTTTACCTAAGGAAAATATCAAAATTTTAGAGACAATAAAAAAGACCTTTACTAATAAAGATAATCACAAAAGGCTTCTAATAACTATTTTTATAGCTGTTATAGGGATATTATCCTTTGCAGCATATAAAACTAACGAAATAAACACCAGAGCCTTTATAGTATATTTTGGTGATGAAGAAATAGGAATAGTTAGAGAACAAGAAGAGGCTTTAAATATATTAGCAAATATAAAGAGAGAATTATCTACTACATATGATATGGATATAGTTCTACAAAAGGGTTTAAAATTTGAAGATACTCATGCTAAGGATGAATTATTAGCTACATCTAATGAATTAAAAAATAATATTAAATCTAAAATGAGTTTTTTAGTAAGTGGATATGTGCTATTAGTAGATGATGAAGAAATAGGTACTGTTAAAACTAAAAAAGAAGCAGATGAAATATTGGAAAGTTTAAAGGAGCCTTATTTAGGAGAAGACAGTGAAAACAGAAAAATTCAAGAAATTAAATTTGTGGAAGATGTACAAATTGAAAAAAGAGAAATACCTTTAAACCAAATAAAAGACAGCAAAGAATTATTACAGTATATCCAAACGGGAACAGAAGAAGTAAAAACTCATATAGTAGAAGTTGGAGAAAGTCTTTGGACTATAGCTAAAATTTATGATATGGATGTGGAAGATTTAATAGAGGCAAATCCAGAAATAAATCCAGAAAAACTACAAATTGGTGATGAAGTAAAACTATTGGTGCCAAAGTCTCTTATAACTGTTGCCACTGTAGAAGAAGTTAAGTATACAGAAAAAATCAATTATGAAGTAGAAATTGAAGAAAATAAAAATATGTATAAAACCGAGAAGAAAGTAAAGGTTAAAGGTTCCCCTGGAGAAAGTGAAATAGTAGCTAAAGTTACAAAGCACAATGGTAAAACAGTAGCAAAAAAAATAATAGAAGAAGTAGTAATAGAAGAACCAGTAACAGAAATAGTAGTAAAGGGAACTAAAGAAGTACCTAAAACTATAGCCACTGGGGCGTTTCTAATGCCTACTAGAGGAAGAATAAGTTCTAGATATGGTATGAGAAATGGTAGAATGCACAGAGGCTTAGATATTGCGGCAAGAACTGGTACTCCTATTAAAGCAGCAGATGGAGGTAAAGTTGTATTTACAGGAAGAAAAGGTGCTTATGGCAATTTAGTAGAGATAGACCATGGCAATGGCTATGTTACCAGATATGCTCATTGTAGCTCTATAAATGTAAAAACAGGAGATAGAGTTTATAAAGGGCAAGTAATTGCCAAGGTTGGCAATACTGGAAGATCTACTGGTTCCCATCTTCACTTTGAAGTACTTAAAAATGGAAGAAATCAAAATCCAGCAGGATATGTAAGATAAGAGGAAGACCACTTCCTCTTTTTTTATTTGTTAAAATATAGAAATTAGCTTTTGGTTTGCATATTTATATTTAGGAATAGTTAATTATTCTTATAGGATAAATATATTGATATTTTTTAAATATCCTGATAAAGTGATTGTAAATAATATTTGCAATTGGATTGGTAGTTATTATGGCAATTATAGAACAAATACTTGTATTTGTTCTATAATTGAAAATAAAATTTTACAGAGGGATAAATGAGAATAGGAGGAAAAGAGATGAAAAAAATAATTGTATTTGGAAGTAAATATTGACCAGATTGTGAGCCGGCGAAAGAGTATCTTTCAAAAAATAATATTAAGTATGCATATTTGGATATTAGTGAAGGTATGTTTAATTTAAAGAAATTTTTAAAGTATAGGGACAATTACAAGGAGTTTGATGAAATTAAAAAAGCAGGCAGAGTAGGACTACCTTGTATAGTTATAAATGATGGGGAAGAGATTATTTTTGATTATAATGAATTGAAATTTTAATTGGGGAAGTGGATAGATGGGTAAAAGAATTAGGAAGATCTTATTTGGGGATTTGTTTAATATAGAGGAATATGAAGAATACTTCTCAGAAATGTCTAGAGAAGGCCTTCATCTGCAAAAAATAGGTAGATACTTTGCTTATTTTGAAGAAGGAGAACCTAGTTATTTAAATTATAGAATTGATATTGTAAAGAAAGATGAGAAGGAAATAAAAATTAGACAGTATAAGAGAAAAGGGTGGAGTTTCGTATCTGAAAAGGATTCTTTTTTAATATTTTCTTCACCAGAAAATTCAGGTTTTCATAAAATACTATGATGGAACAGCTTCCTTAGAGGACATAATAGAGGCAGTATTAGAAAAACTGGACATTTAATTATAATGAATGGGAGTTGAAAATATGAGATTATTTATAGCTATTAATTTCAACGAAAATGAAAAAAAGTCTATTGAAAACATAATTAGAGAAGTAGAAAAAGATTCAATTCAAGGTAGATTTGTTAAAAATGAGCATATGCATTTAACATTAGAATTTCTTGGGGAAGTGCCTTTAGAGAAAGTTGAAATAATAAAGAAAACAATAGCACAAATTACCTTTGAACCTTTTACTATGAATTTGTCAAATTTGGGATATTTTAAAAGAAGAGACGGGAATATCTATTGGCTTGGCATTGAAAATAATGAAACTTTATTTGAAATTCAGGGAAAACTCCATGAATTATTAATTAATGAGGGTTTTAATTTAGAAAATAGACCATATAAACCTCATATAACAATAGGTAGAAAAGTAAAAATGAGAAAAGATTTTAATCCTGAAAGTTTATTAGATGATATTAGACAAATAAGTATTGATGTTAATAAAATAGAATTAGTGAGATCTGAGTTTAAAAATGGGAAATTAGTTTACACAATTATTTAATGTAATTAGAAAATTGAGGTGACATGGATGTTAAGATATTTTAATAAAATTTTCAATAAAAGATTATTAGTACTATTTTTAGCATTTGTTTTTACTTTTTCCCTTGTAGGATGTGATATAGATAATAATACTGTTAATGATGAAAATTATATTGATCCTGAAGGAGAATATTTTACTGTTGAAGATGTAGCTTTATACATACACCTATATGGAAATCTACCACATAATTATATTACAAAAAATGATGCTAGAAAATTGGGTTGGGAACCTAGTAAAGGAAACTTATGGGATGTAACTGATAAAAAGATAATAGGTGGAGATGTTTTTGGAAATAGAGAAGGATTGTTACCACATAAAGAAGGTAGAAAATATTTTGAATGTGATGTTAATTATAAAGGTGGCAAACGTGGAGCTGAGAGGATAGTTTATTCAAATGATGGATTAATCTATTATACAAAAGATCATTATAAAAGTTTTGAATTACTTTATGGAGAGGAATAATATGAATATTATATTAGATGGAAAATATATGACCAGTAAAGAAAAAACCCATGAATACTTAAAAAAAGAGCTGGATTTACCTGAATATTATGGGAACAATTTAGATGCCCTATGGGATGTATTAATGGATATAGACTGTGATTTAAATATAAATTTAATTAATTTAAATATCATAGTAAATAATTTAGGTGATTATGGAAATAGCTTAATAGAAGTATTTGAAGATGCTTCAAAATCAAATGATAATATAAAATTAAATATCTGTATTTAAATAGGTGGACCTTACGT
>JAAZMA010000105.1 GCA_012799055.1 Tissierellia bacterium | reverse complement strand
ATATATTTCAACAGTGTTTAGATTAAAATTTGCACAGCCCATGCTATCTCTAATACTTTGGATAATTGAATCTTCTGATAAATTATTTGTATTTTCTTCTCTTCTATCTTCATTATTTGCTGCTAAACTTGAATCAATAACAGCTTTTTCAGAAGGGTCCAAATACCCATCTCTTTTTTCTCCTGGACTAGGTTTTAATATTATTTCAACCCCATTATTTATAATTTTTGTAGTTTCATTTTTTAATACATCTAAAAATTCTATTGGATATTTTCTCATATTGCTTCCCACCTACTATTTCTCTCATAATTATTTTTCAAGACTTTTTAAGGCTTGTCCTAAATATAATTTAATTATTAAATTTATTTACTTCTCTTGAATATAGTACAGCTCCTAAAAGATTAGAATCATTACTATATAAACACCCCTCAATCTTAGTTGTACATATATCCATAAAAGGTTTTTTCATATTAGTAAATCTTTTTCTAACAAGTTCTATGAACCAATCTTCCTCACTAATTCCTCCACCTAAACATATAACTTCCGGATTTATAAATAATATAATGTTGTGCAAACATGAACATATATTATCTACCCATTCTTCCATTGCTTTTATAGCAACTTCATCATTATTTAAATACTTCTTACATACTTCAGTACCATATTTAAGATTTTCATTACCTTTTTCATTGTATATTCTAACTAAGGCTGTTATTGATGCAATATTTGCAAAAAATTGTGGTTTATCTTTATTATTTGATAATGATATGGCTGAAAATTCTCCTGCTATTCCATTTACACCTTGAATAACACCTTGACTATCACATAAACAACCTCCAATGCCTGTTCCTATAATAAAGTAAACACTTGATTGAGTTTCCTTACCATTTCCTAATAAAAACTCACAGTATCCTGCTGCTTTAGCATCATTAATTGTAGTTACTTTTTTATTAACACTTTTTGAAACTTCTATATTTACATTAGTTCTATACATAATTTGTACATTTTCTGCTGCCTTAGATAAAACTTTTGAATTACCATCAATTACACCTGGAGCTGAAATACCTATTGACTCATATTCATATTTATCTAATCCATCACATAAATAATCATAAAATTCATCCTTTGTTTCTTTTAATTTAGTATCCTTTTTCCACTTCTTTTTCACTCTGTTTTGCTCATCTATAAGGGCATATTTAATAAAAGTCCCCCCAATATCTATTCCTAAATCCATTCTATATTCTCCCTAAAATTAAATATAAATTTATTACTTAAATCTATTTCCTACTTTGCTTTCTATAATTATTCGGAGTTGTTTTATATTTTAACTTGAATTTATTTATAAATGCCATTTCATTTGGAAAACCACATTCCAAAGCTATTTCTATAATATTTTTTTTTGAATTTACAAGTAGGTAAACTGCATTCTCAAGTCTTATTTCTGTTAAATAATTATGAACTGTTTTTCCTACATTTTTCTTAAATAATAGTGCAATGTTCTGAGGCGTATATCCAAAATATTTAGCTATTGAATTTAAAGTAATATTTTCTTTATAATTTAAGTTAATATAATATATAACTTTACGAATCAATT
>JAAZMA010000075.1 GCA_012799055.1 Tissierellia bacterium | reverse complement strand
TTATAATAAATGCTTTCTATTTCTCTATCCTCAAAACTATTGTAGATATCCTTTAAATCCATATTGAGAAGTTCTTGCCTTTTACTATAAGCTACATCTGCTCTAGCAATCCAAGATCTAAATGTTTCTCCAGAATTTATTATGAGAATTCTTTCATCTGTAAATACTATTTCATAAAATTTTTTAAAAAAATCATTCATTTGAAAATATTCTGTTAAACATCCTAATATTTTTTCATCCATATAGCTTCCCCGCCTATGCATCTAATAAGGCTTCCATTTCTCTATCTAATTGTTGTTCCTTAGTCATATAGGAAACTCCAATATAAACTATTATGGAGACTGCTAAAGACAATGTTCCATTATATATACCTTTACTTGCAATATTATTTACATAGAAAGGCAATTGTAAAGTTTTTGCTACTTCTAATCCAACATTTAGCACAAGTCCTACAATTATAGACCATAGTGCTCCTTCTTTTGTTCCCCTTTTCCAATTAAATCCGATGCCTACCGCAGGTGCCAATGCTGCTGCAAAAGTTCCCCATCCGAAAGCGCCAAGTAAAGCAATTCCTTGGGAACCTAGTGTTAATGCCAAAATTACTGCTATTATGGAAAGAATTACTACTGCTATTCTTCCATAAACTAATTCCTCTTTAGAATCTAATTCCTTCCCAAAAGCAAAAGGTAAATCTCTTACAATTGCAGCTGATGCTATATTTATAAATGAATCCGCTGTTGACATAATTGCAGATGCTATACCTGCATAAACTAATCCAGCTATGATTTTTGGTGTATAATTATTTAAAAATACCACTATAGTATTGTCTGCTGAATTAGCTAATAATTCCATTGACTCCGCTGATAATTGACCTGATAAAGATAGGTATTTTACCACTAGTCCTACTCCAAACCATAGTAGCCCTGCTACCATTCCACCTATTGCCGCCAATGTTGGCCCCCATTTTAATTTATTAGTGTCTCTTACCATAAAGAATTTATGAACTATATGAGGCTGTCCTACAATTCCTATACTTAATAAAAAGAACCAACTCATTGCAGTAATTGGAGATGCCAATCCCCAAGGGCCTACAAAATTTGCCCCAGTTCCATCTGCCATAGTATTAGCTATGGTAGTAGTCATATTAACTGTGCCCCCACCTACATTTAAGGATGCAAAAAATATAAGTATGGAGGCTATAATCATAATAGTTCCTTGAAACACATCAGTATATACCCCTGCCAACATTCCGCCTGCTGCAGAATAAACTAGAACAATTAACATACCAATAATTACTGCCCATTCATGTTTAATATTAAATATAGGTGATAAAATAAATGCAAAGCTAGTGATTTGATTTGCTAAATATAAAACTAAACCTACTAATAAAGCAGCTGCAGAAATACCGCTTACTACCTTTGAATTATATCTTTCATAAATAGTATCTGACACAGTCATACAGCCCTTTGCATCTGTTAAAAGTCGCATTCTTTTGCCTAAAATAATCCAAGCCATTAAAAAGGATACTGAGGTTGGAAAAGTCATCCAAAGTGAACCTTGACCAATGTTATAATATAATCCTGGTCCACCAACAAAGACCCAACCTGATATTGCAGCAGAAAAAGATGCCATTGCAAGTGCATAAAGTCCTAATTTCTTACCTGCTATAAAAAAGTCCTCACTGCTTTCCGTTTGTTTCATAGCTAAATATCCAATATACAAAACAACTAGCATATATAAACCCATTACTATTCTAATAGTTGACATATATACCCCCCTAACTTTTTACATTTTCTATTTCTATTAAATCTTCCATTTTTACATCTGTAGCCTTTGAAAATTCTTCTAAATCATCCATGGTAATATAATCTTTTTCAAAACGTATACTATAAGCCACTGTTCCAATTAAAAATGGTAAGAACCATGTTACATACATCATAATTGCTGTTCCCAGTGGTAGTCCGCCAAAAAACCTCCCAAAATTAGCATGATCCATTCTTTCCATTGCTATAAAGCCTATAAGCCAAACTATCAATACTCCCAATAGGGAATATTTGGCTCCGCCTCTTACTTCTCCGTTTTTTAATGCACCTAACCACATCCATGAAAACATCAATATTGGAAATGCTATAGCAAATAATAATGAATTTTCAACAAGCTGACCTATTAATAATAATATTGCAGACACTAGTAGTAATAAAACAGTTTTATCATTTTTATTCACTAAAATACCCCCTTAATAATTTATTATTTAAATTAATTTATATGGTAAAAAACTAAAACCACCTCCTTTAAAATAAATTTTTAATACTTTTCTACAATCTCATTCCACCATTTACACTAAGTGTATGACCTGTTACATATGAGGACTCATCTGAAGCTAAAAATAGTGCTGCATTTGCAATTTCTTCTGGTTGTCCTAATCTACCTAACATGGTTTGAGCTGCAAATTTATCTAGTAAATCCTGAGGAACTGTTTTTAAAATATCAGTCATGGTATATCCTGGTGCAATGGCATTAACTCTAACATTGCCACCTTTTAGTGCAAATTCCTTTGCCCAAGTCTTAGTTAATCCTAAAACTCCTGCTTTTGTAGCTGCATAATTTGCTTGGCCTATATTACCAAATTCTCCTACAACGGAGGAAATATTTATAATAGAACCGCCACCTTGAGATTGCATATATGGGCCTACATGTCTAGTTAGATTAAATACCCCTTTAAGATTTACATCTATAACTAAATCCCATTGTTCTTCAGTCATTTTTCTTGTCATAGCATCCCTAGTTATTCCAGCATTATTTACCAGTACATCAATTCTTCCATATTTATCTACTACATAGT
>JAAZMA010000327.1 GCA_012799055.1 Tissierellia bacterium | reverse complement strand
TATATAAGACATTGTTCTAAATCACATACAGAGACAGAAAAATCTGTGTTTGTCAATTCATTTATATAAGGAGCAACCTGCACAAAGCTGTTTAAAACATCTCCCATATTGCACCTCTTTTCGTATAATAGTTGTGGGTTTTAAAATTAATATAATGAAAAAATAATTTAAATCCCTAGTAAAAAGATGCTACAGTTTTAGTAGCATCTTTTTTATTTATTTTCCTTCTACTCTATCTAAAATATCATTTAAATCTTCAATAGGCTTTGCATTTTCCCAAGTACTACCATCGTCAGATATTTTCAATAATGACATAGACTGAGTACCAAGTCTTTGGTAATCGGCAAAATTAACTGTTCCCCCCATGGGAATTTTAAATTCTTCTTTTTCCATAGCTTTTATGAAATTTTCCCAGTTAAGGGTTTCTCCTGAGGTTCTTTTAAGTCCTTCAACCATAAAATGACCTGCTATCCAACCAGCCATGGCAAAGGCATTGCCTGCATAATCTGGTTCACCAAATTCAGTCATTCCATTTACAAAAGCTTGAACTTCTTCCTCATCACTAAGATCAACCCATGCATTTGTATATATTGGGAACTTATTTGAAGCATTTACATAGTCAGTAGTAAAGTTTGATATAGTTGTGGCATCAGCATTTGAATAAGTTGTAAATACTGGTTTATCTACTCCCTTATTAATTAGTTCTTTTACTATTGTTGGGAAAGTAGCTTGTATAGAAGCTGCCACTATAATATCTACATTTTCATTTTTCATTTTTAATACTGCAGAGGATACATCAGCTGCTCCTGGGTTTATCTGCTCTTTTACAACTTTAAAATCTCCACCTAATTTTTCTACTTGATTTTCTACCCCAGATAGTAAATCTTTACCAGCATCATCATTTGTATATATAACACCTATCTTTTTAGCATCATGTTCTTCTATAGCCCTTGCAACAATTAATCTTCCTTCAGTTACATAAATTGGTTGAACTGGGAAAAGACCTTGGCCTTTTTCTACAGTACTAGCATCTTCGTTATAAAGATCTGATATTCCTGCTGCAAAATATACTGTAGGAATTCCAGTTTCTTTTAATAAGTCTAATGTAGCCCCAATAGTTGGAGTTCCAAAATGTCCTACAATTGCAAATATCTTATCGTCATTTATTAATTGTTCTGTAAATGCCTTACCTTTCACTGGATCAAATTCGTCATCATAATGAACAAATTCTATTTTTCTACCATCAATGCCACCTGCATCATTAACTTGTTTAAAATATGCTTGTATACCTGCATTAAATGGAACTCCTACAGTGGCAAAAGCTCCTGATGTAGCTGCTACATTACCTACTTTTATAGTAGTATCAGTGACCCCTTGGGATACTACATCTTTACTGGAACAGCCTGTAATAGACATCAATAAAATGGCTAAAGCCATAAGAACTGAAAAAACTCTTTTTCTTTTCATAATTTAATCCCCCTTATTTTTCTTTTTTACTTCCTAAATAAGCCTCTACAAGTAAAGGATTATTTAATAATTCTTCTGATTTGCCTTCCATTCCTATTTTCCCCACTTCAAGTACATAGGCATAATCAGCAATCTTTAATGTTTGTAAAGCATTTTGTTCTACAATTAAAATTGTAGTACCATCTTTTCTAATTTCTTTAATTATTTCAAATATATCTTTTACTATTAAAGGTGCTAGACCTAAAGATGGTTCATCTAGTAACAATAGTCTAGGACTTCCCATAAGTGCCCTTCCTATGGATAACATCTGTTGCTCCCCACCTGATAAAGTAGAACTTATTTGGTTTTTTCTCTCCTTAAGAATGGGAAAATACCTATATACTCTATTAAAATTCTCTTGTATTTTCTTTTTATCCTTAATACAATAGGCCCCTGCTTTTAAATTTTCTTCTACAGTTAGACTTCCAAATAACATTCTTCCTTCTAAAGACTGTGCAATGCCTAGTGAAGCAATTTTATTTGCAGGCAATTTTGTAATATCTTTTCCAAAAAATTTTATATCCCCTTCCATGGCATCTAGTACCCCAGAAACTGTCCTTAGGGTAGTAGTTTTTCCCGCACCATTTGACCCAAGTAATGCAACTATTTGACCTTCTTCTACAGACATGCTTATCCCTTTAAGAGCTTCTATGCTTCCATAATTGACTTTTAAATTTTTTATTTCCAATGCTTTATGCATAGTCTTCCTCCTTTCCAAGATAAGCTATCTGTACTTTTTCATTATTTTGTATTTCTTCTGGTGTACCTATAGCTAAAAATTTTCCAAATGAAATAGCACATACCCTATCACATAAATCTGATACAAATTTCATATCATGTTCTACTAAAAGTATTGAACAATTATATCTATCTCTTATATCTCTTACCTTTTCTATTAATGCTATAGTTTCAGCTTCATTTAAACCTGCAGCAGGTTCGTCTAAAATTATAAGTTTAGGATTACACATTAGGGTACGGGCAAGTTCTATTCTCTTTAAAATTCCATAGGGTTGGCCTCCCACTAATTGATCTTTAATATCATAGAGATCCATGTATTTTAATATTTCTTCAGCCTTCTTTCTTAAAACTTCTTCCTCTTTTCTTGCCTTAGGAAGTCTTAATAATTGACTTAATACAGATGCTTTAAATTCTATATGAGAACCTATGAGTAAATTATCTATTACACTTAATTCCTTAATAAGCTCAATATTTTGAAAAGTTCTTACAAGACCTTTTGAAATAATCTCGTGGGTTTTTTGACCAACTAGATTTTCAATTTCTCCATTGTTTCCTTTGAATAAAACCTTTCCTTGATCAGGTTTGTAAAATTGTGTTATACAGTTAAAAACAGTAGTTTTTCCTGCACCATTTGGACCTATGAGTCCAAAGATTTCTTTTTCTTTAATTTCAAAGGATAGAGAGTCTACAGCCTTTAAACCTCCAAATGCTATGGATAAATCTTCAATTTTAAGCACTAAATCTTTGCTTTTTACTGTCTCATTACTCACTGTAACTCCCCTCCTCTTTTTGTAATTTTGTATTTTTCCTTTTAAATTTTTCCTTTACATGAATTAAACCTGTGGGATAAAATAGCACAACTAAAACTATTAAAACTCCATTAAATATATAAGCAAGCCCATCAAATTGTCCAATAATAGGGAGTCTTTTTAAAATCAAATCTGGAACTCCAAATACTACAAAAGAGCCTAATATGGTTCCTGGTATAGACCTTATACCACCTATTACTATAGCTGCTAAAATATTTAAAGAAAGTAATAGAGTCCATGTATCAGGATAAGTATATTTTACAAAGTGCATATATAATACTCCTCCTAAACCAGCATAGGCTACAGTTATAGCAAAGGAAAGAAGTCTATATTTATATATATTAATCCCCATGGCTTTAGCTGCTGATTCACTTCCCCTCATAGTTAAAAAAGCTCTACCAGTGTAACTATTTATTAAATTATAGGTTATTATCATAATAACTACTAAAATTGCTACAATGAGTATAAAGGTTCCATTTCTCCCAAGTTCTATAAAACCTAAAAGTGTAGGATAGTCTGCCTTTTTCCCAGAAAATCCATTTGTTACTACTTCAAATTCTACAAATACTTTTCTAAATATTTCTGATATAGCTAATGTAGCTATAGCTAAATAGAAACCCTCAATTCTTAAAGACACCAATCCAGTTAAAATTCCAACTAATATTGGTACTGCTATGGATATTAATAATGCCAATTCAAAAGGCAGGTTTAAATCTGCCGTTAGATAGGCTGAAAGATAGGTTCCAAGTCCCATGAATCCTGCAGTACCTAATGAAATTAAACCAGAATACCCTAAAAGAATGTTTAGGCCTAAGCCTACTATAGAATATATGAGAATACTAGCAATTGTAGTTAAATAAGAGTATTTTAGAGCTTTTAATTCTACTAGTATAGGAAGTACAGATAATATAATCCCAAATAGTATATAGCTTGAATAAGGCTTTTTGTTTTTATACCACATTACAAGTTTATTATCTTTTTTCTTCAATGTCCTTACCTCCTACACTTTCTTGACCATCTTTTTACCAAATAAACCATTTGGTTTAAACAAAATCACTACTAATATTAAAATATAAAGTATGGGATCACTCCATATAGAAGATATATAGTAGGATATAAAATTGCTTGCAAAACCTATTATATATGCTGCAATTACTGGCCCATGAAATGTTTGAAATCCACCTAAAACACAGGATAAAAAGGCAATAATCTGCACCCCATCCATCATGGATATACTAACACTAGTACTTGGTGCTAACATTAACGCTGATAAAGTACCTAAAGCTGCAGCAATAGCCCAAGATGTCATGGTTACTATAGAAGTAGGTATACCCATCATCCTTGCAACTACTTCATTTGAAGCAGTTGCTCTTATGGAGAGACCCCACTTGCTCCTTTGTAGCATATAAAACAGAAAGGATACCAATATTATTACTACCACAATATTTAAAATTGCATTGTATGAAATTGTTGCCCCTAGAATTGTAAGACTACCATATATGAATCTTGGAAATTGAATAGGATCTGTTCCAAATAACATTGGTGCAAGTCCTAAGAATATCATTAACAATCCAAGGGTAATTATTTGTTTAGATACTGGATCCATATTTTGTGTTTTAGATATAACTATTCTATCTACCAACACTCCTACTACAAATGCACTTAGCATTCCCAAAATGGCCACTATATAAACAGGTAGATTAGTACCTATGAGTATATAGGTAGCCACAAAAGCATTAAACATACTTATAGCCCCTTGTGCATAGTTTGTAGTATTTGAAGTTCTAAAAATTAATATTATTCCCAAGGCTGCTAGGGCATAAATACCTCCAGTTTCCAAGCTGTTTAGGAATATTTGTATAAATATACTCATTAATCCCGACTTCCCTCCTTATTAAAATATTATAAATTCCCATAATAGAACCTAAACAGGTTCTATTATGGGTTAGTTTAAATTTATATTAACTGGTATCCTGTTTCCGTTAAGTATTTCTTCAATTTCTAAGATAACATTTTCTTTACTAGTATAATAAACCTTGTTCTCTTCATCTAATCTAATATGGATTTTGCCGTTTTTTATAAAAGTCTTATTAGTTAATGTAATTTCTTGAATGTC
>JAAZMA010000277.1 GCA_012799055.1 Tissierellia bacterium | reverse complement strand
TAGGCTGCTACTGCTATAGGTCCTAATAGTTCATCTGCTAATTTAGATGTTAAATAAAGGGCTGTTGGCCCATCTGCTCCTCCTATAATGCCAATACTTGCTGCCTGGGGACCTGTGAAACCTAGTGCTATAGCTCCTACAAAAGTGAAAAATATCCCAAATTGAGCTGCTGCTCCTAATAATATACTTCTAGGATTGGCTATTAATGGTCCAAAATCTGTCATAGCCCCTACTCCTAAAAATATTAATGGTGGGTATATTCCAAGTTTTACACCTTGATATAAATAATATAATAGTCCTCCTAATTCCCTAGCTTCATAGCCAATTTTCCCAGTATATGGATCTATTACAAATTCCATAGTTGGTTCTTTCATAAGTCCTGCCAGGGGTAAATTTGCCAAAAGCATACCAAAAGCTATGGGAAGTAATAAAAGGGGTTCAAACTCCTTTTTAATAGCTAGGTAAAGAAGGACAAAGGATATTAAAAGCATTATGATTTGTCCAGGAGTAATTGCTGCAAACCCTGTGCTCTGTAAAAAATCCTTTAATATTTCTATAAACATTTAATCTACCTTCCTTTCCTTTGTCTATTCTATTACTACTAGCTTATCTCCTGTATTTACAGATGCACCTTTTGTAGCTCCTATACTTGTTACTTTCCCATCTCTTGGGGCTAAAATTTCATTTTCCATTTTCATAGCTTCTAATATAAGCAAAATGTCTCCTGATTTTACTTCGTCACCTTCATTTACATTTACACTAAGTATAGTTCCTGGCATTGGTGCTGATACTACTTCTGAACCTTCTGATACTACTACTTCTTTCTTTTCTTCTACTTTTGGTGCTGCTTGAGGTGCTGGTTTAGATTTAGCTTGGGGTGCTACTTTTGGGGTACTAGGTCTAGTTTGAGTTTTCCCATCTACTATTTCTTCTACCTCTACTTCATATTCATTTCCATTTACATTTATTAAAAATTTTCTCATGTCTTTACCTCCCGTTAATTTTCATATTTTATAATTTTCCTGAAATATATTCTCTCCTACCAGTTTCAGCCCATATAGGTTGAGAAGGAGATACTCTATTAATACTTTTTATATTTATATCTGGAATTCCTACTCCCATACTAGCTGCTATAGCAGCAGCTATAACTGCCACTAATTCTTCATCGTCTAAATTTTCCTCTATTTCAATTTCTTTTTCTTCTATTTTTTCTACCACTGTAGTTTCTACATCTTTTTCTTTGTTATTTGTGGCTATTCTTAATAGATCTATTAAATAGGATATAGCTGCCAGTACTATAAATACAACAATCATACTAAATACTGTTATTAATAAACTTTGTCCAATGGTAATATATTCGCCCAAATTTATCACCCTTCCTATACTGGTAAATTACCATGTTTCTTAGCTGGATTAGATTCTCTCTTGCTTTCTAACATATCAAAGGCAGAGATAATTCTTGGTCTAGTAATACTTGGTACTATTACATCGTCTACAAAGCCTCTTTCTGCTGCTATATATGGATTGGCTACTGTATCTCTATATTCCTCAATTTTTTCCTGTCTAGTTCCTACTGGGTCATCAGAATTTGCTATATCGTGTTTAAATATTATATTGGCGGCTCCATCTGGTCCCATTACTGCAATTTCTGCATTTGGCCAAGCAAATACTTGGTCTGCTCCTAAATCCTTACTACACATTGCCAAATATGCTCCACCATAGGCCTTTCTCACTATTAAAGTAACCTTTGGTACTGTAGCTTCACTGTAAGCATATAACATTTTTGCTCCGTGGCGGATTATTCCTCCATATTCTTGGTCTGTACCTGGTAAAAATCCTGGTACATCTACTAGATTTAATAGGGGTATATTAAAAGCATCACAAGTTCTAATAAACCTACCTGCTTTGTCTGAAGCATTTATATCTAAACAACCTGCTAAGAATTTTGGCTGATTTGCCACTACTCCAATGGTTTTACCATTTAGTCTTATAAAACCTGTTATTATATTTTGAGCAAAGTATTCTTGTATTTCAAAAAATTCTCCGTTATCTGCTAATAATCTTATTATTTCTTTCATATCATAAGGTCTATTTGGATTAACTGGTACTATTTCATTTAAAGCTTCTTCTACTCTATTTATATCATCACCCATTTCATATACTGGTGGTGTTTCTAAATTATTTGATGGTAAATAACTAAGTAATGTTCTTATTCTTTGTAAACTTTCTTCTTCCGTACTGTCTTTAAAATGTGCCACACCAGATATGGTATTGTGAGTATTAGCTCCTCCTAATTCTTCTTGACTTACATCTTCACCTGTTACAGCCTTAATAACTTGAGGTCCTGTAATAAACATTTGACTGGTTTTTTCCACCATAAATATAAAATCTGTTAAAGCTGGGGAATATACAGCTCCTCCTGCTGATGGTCCCATTATGGCTGATATTTGAGGAATTACACCTGAAGATTGAGTGTTTCTATAAAATATTTTTCCATAACCTGATAGTGCATCTACTCCTTCTTGAATTCTGGCTCCACCTGAGTCATTTATTCCCACAATTGGGGCACCCATTTTTAATGCCATATCTTGTACTTTGTTTATTTTAGCTGCATGCATTTCACCTAAGGAGCCTCCAAGAACAGTAAAATCTTGAGCATAAACAAATACAAGTCTTCCATCTACTGTACCATAACCTGTAACTACTCCATCTGATGGTGCATCTACATCTTCCATGCCAAAATTGGTACATCTGTGTTTTACAAAAGCATCAATTTCTACAAAACTATCTTCGTCTAATAGTAGATTAATCCTTTCCCTAGCTGTTAACTTCCCCCTTTCATGTTGCTTTGCAATTCTTTTTTCTCCACCACCTAGTTCAACCTTTTCTCTAGTTTCTAGGAGTCTTTCAATTTTTTCCTTCATTTTAGTCCTCCTTCTCCTTGATTATTCTCTTTCACAAAGCTCTATTAAAACTCCAAAAGTAGATTTTGGATGTAAAAAGGCAATTTTAGCTCCGCCTGCCCCATATCTTGGTTTTTCATCTATCATTCTAATACCTTTGGATTTAAGTTCTTCAATTGCTTCTTCTATATTATCTACTCTATAGGCAATATGTTGAATCCCTTCTCCCCTTTTTTCTATAAATTTAGCAATAGGTCCGTCTTCTTCAGTAGATTCTAATAGTTCTACTTCTGTATCTCCAATGGGTAAAAAGGCTACTTTTACTTTTTGCTCCTCAACAATTTCTGTTTCTACACATTTCATACCTAAAGTATTTTCATAAAATTCTAAGGCTTCTTCTAAATTTTTTACAGCTATGCCTATATGGTCTACTTTTTTTACCATAATATTCCTCCTATTCTTTTATAATATTTAAGACTTTATCTTTAGCAGAATAAGGGTCTAAATTCTTATGTACCACTTCTTCTGAAAGATTTTCTAATACATTTTTCTCTAGTGATTTATGCATTATTAAATCCATTAGTTCTTCTTCTACTAGTTTCAATATTTCAATTTTTGTGTTTTCTTTCCTTCTTACTAGTAATTCATTTGTTTCTTCTAAATAATTTCTGTGTTTTATTAATTCATCTAATAACTTATCTATATTTTTATTTTTACCAGCGGAAACCTTTACCACTGGCGGTCTATAATCTTCCTTGGAATTTAAATCTAAATTCATTTCTATTTCTACTTTTGTTCTATCTGCTCCATCTAAATCTGATTTGTTAATGGCAAATACATCGGCTATTTCCATTATTCCCGCCTTTAAAGCCTGTATATCATCTCCTAAATTAGGTACCATTACCATGAGTACAGTATCTGCTGTTTTAACTATATCTACTTCTGATTGACCTACTCCTACAGTTTCTACTAATATATAGTCGCAGCCATAAATATCTAATACTTTTATGGCACCCCAAGTGGCTTTACTCATCCCACCTAAAGAGCCTCTAGTTCCCATACTTCTAATAAATACATCCTTGTCCAAGGCCAAATCGTTCATGCGAATCCTATCTCCTAGGATTGCTCCACCTGTAAAGGGACTAGTTGGGTCTATGGCAATTATACCCACTTTTTTGTCCATTTTACGCAATTCTTTTGTAAGTCTATCTGTGAGAGTAGATTTACCAGACCCAGGAGGGCCAGTAATCCCAATTACATAGGCTCCTCCTGTGTGTTTATAAAGTTTTTTTATTATTTCTATTGCTTCTTCATCATTATTTTCTAGCATGGTAATCATTCTAGCACAGGCTCGTTTGTCTCCCTCTAGTAGTCTTTTTTCTATATTCAATAAAAGCACCACCTAAATTATCTTTTTAAATTGCTTTCAATATATTCTACCACATCTTTAGTGGATGTACCTGGGGTAAAAATTTCTTCTATACCTGCTTCTTTTAAACCAGGTATGTCTTCATCTGGTATTACTCCACCACCAATAATTAATACATCATCTACTCCCTCTTCTTTAAGTAAATTTACTACTTTAGGAAAAAGATGATTGTGAGCTCCTGATAAAATGCTCATAGCTACTACATCTACGTCCTCTTGAATGGCAGCTGCCACAATTTGTTCAGGTGTTTGTCTAAGTCCTGTATATATTACCTCCATACCAGCATCTCTTAAGGATCTGGCTATTACTTTAGCTCCTCTATCATGGCCATCAAGCCCTGGTTTTGCCACCAAAACTCTTATTGGTTTTTCCATATTCTTTCCCTCCAATTTTATTTCAATTCACAACGTTGCCATCCTGAATGGAAGGGCTCTTAACACCTATTAAATAAATATAGATAGTGAAAATCTCATTTTTGTACCATTTAGAGATTCTTAAAACTAAAGCCCTCAGAATGACATTAGGTCTTTCTGGCAACCATAGGTCGCCCTTACTTTTCCAATTGACAGTTTTTATAGTCAATGCTCAGTTTACAGTATTACAGACTGTTCATATTCTCCAAATACTTCACGAAGTACATCACAAATTTCTCCCAATGTACTATATACTTTTACTGCTTCTAATATATAAGGCATTAAATTAGCATCAGTTTTTGCTGCTTCTTTTAATTCATTTAATTTATTTTCTACATCTTCATTATTTCTTTCTGCCTTTAATTTCTTTAATTTTTCTTTTTGAAGTCTTTCTACTTCTGGGTCTACCTTTAATAAATCTTTGTGGGGTTCTTCATCTATTTGGAATTTGTTCATACCTACTACTATTCTTTCTTGATTTTCTATTTCCATTTGATATCTATAGGCTGAGTTTTGAATTTCTTGTTGAATATATCCTTTTTCTATGGCACTAGGTGCTCCACCTAGTTCGTCTATTTTTTCAATGTATTTTGCGGCTTCTTCTTCTATTCTATCTGTTAAGTTCTCTATATAGTAAGAACCTGCCAATGGGTCTATGGTCTCTGCTACTCCAGATTCATGGGCTACTATTTGCTGAGTTCTAAGGGCAATCATAACTGCCTCTTCTGTAGGCAGTGCTAAAGCTTCATCCTTTGAATTAGTATGCAAGGATTGAGTTCCTCCTAGAACTGCTGCCAATGTTTGGATTGTAACTCTAATTATATTATTATCTGGTTGTTGGGCTGTTAGTGTAGAACCTGCTGTCTGAGTATGGAATTTTAACATCATAGATTTTGGTTTTTGTGCATTAAATCTTTCTTTCATTATCTTAGCCCAAAGTCTTCTAGCTGCCCTATATTTTGCAACTTCTTCTAATAAATCGTTGTGGGCATTGAAGAAAAAGGATAGTCTTGGTGCAAAATCATCTACATCTAGTCCTGCTTCAATAGCTGCTTCTACATAGGCAATACCATCTGCCAATGTAAAGGCTACTTCTTGTGCTGCTGTGGAACCTGCTTCCCTAATGTGATAACCACTAATACTAATAGTGTTCCATTTTGGAACTTCTTTGGAACAATATTCAAATATATTGGTTATTAATCTCATACTAGGTTCTGGTGGAAATATATATGTTCCCCTAGCTATATATTCCTTCAATATATCATTTTGAATAGTACCTCTTAACTTGTCCTTAGATACTCCTTGCTTTTCTGCTACAGCTATATACATAGCTAATAATACACTGGCTGGTGCATTTATTGTCATGGATGTACTTACTTTATCTAAGGGTATACCATCAAATAGTATTTCCATATCCTTTAAAGAGTCTATGGCAACTCCTACTTTACCAATTTCTCCCTCACTTAAACTATGGTCTGAATCATATCCTATTTGAGTTGGTAAGTCAAAAGCAACTGAAAGTCCAGTTTGTCCTTGTTCTAATAAGTATTTATACCTTTGATTAGACTCCTCTGCAGTGGCAAAACCTGCATATTGTCTCATGGTCCAAAGTCTTCCTCTATACATAGTAGGTTGAACACCTCTAGTATAGGGATATTCTCCTGGATAACCTAGTTTTTCATTATAATTAAAATCTTCTACATCTGCTGGTGTGTATAATCTGTCCACTTCTAAATTAGAGCCTGTAGTAAATTTTTCTTTCCTTTCAGGAAATCTACTAATGGCTTTCTCCACAGAAGTTTCTGTCCATTGTTTTTTTCCATCTTTAATTTCCTTTACTTTTTTTTCGTCAAACATTTTCCTAGCCTCCTTTAACTCTCTCCACTATATATTATAGTAATAATACTATGGTTTTTGCAACATATATTTCAAAAAATTTTAAAAATGCAGTAAATATTGCAAAAAAACGAAAAAATATGTACAGAAAAATAGCACTAATGGAACCTAAGACCATTAGCACCAAATTATAACTAATAAAATTATTGTTTGTCATTGGTTTCTTTCCATTGTAAATATCTTCTATAAACTCCCTTTATGGCAACTACTACTGCTTTTTGAGATTGGCCAAAAAATCTAGCTTCCACTTTTTCTATTATTTCATCTACACCTTCTTCAATATTGTGGCCTATCATTAAATAGGCTAAAAAATCTTTTACTAAATCAGATATTAAAGTAACCATAACATCTTCTATTATTCCTGTTTTCGTATTAATTAAAAAACCCACCCCTACAACCTCATGTACATAAGTGGCAGATATATCTGCAGGAAGCTTTGCATAGGATACAAAATATACAGTGTCTTCTCCAAAGTCACGAACTTCTCTCACTATATCACCTCCTGCTAATATATTCTACATAATTATTAAAAATCCTTTTTTAAAAGGCTACACTAAATAGCGTAGCCTTTTTTCTTAAGACCTAATATTTCTCTGGCTTCATCTGGTGTGGCCACATCTCTTCCTAATTCTTTAGATATTCTAACTACCCTTTCTACTAACATGGGATTAGTGGCTAAAATTCCTTTTTCATAAAGTATGGTATCTTCCAAACCAGTCCTAGTATGACCTCCTAATAAAATAGACATGGTTAACATCCGAACTTGACTAGGTCCTATACCAGATACTGTAAATGTGGAACCTTCAGGTAGTGATTCTACCATATGGAATAAGTTTTTTGGTGTTCCAGATGCTGAGCCTCTTACATTCATTACTAAATTAAATTGTAATGGGGATTTCAATACTCCTTTTTTAACTAAATATTTTGCATTATCTATCATACCTAAATCAAAGGCTTCTATTTCAGGTTTTATATTATTTGAATACATTTTATTTGCTAGTGCCTCTATTAATTCAA
The DNA here is from genome assembly GCA_012799055.1 of Tissierellia bacterium. Classification (GTDB taxonomy): domain Bacteria; phylum Bacillota; class Clostridia; order Tissierellales; family Tepidimicrobiaceae; genus JAAZMA01. Next base: position 387 of record JAAZMA010000277.1, on the reverse strand, counting down.
AGGAATTTGCATTAACTTGAGTTGGAAAATTTGAGGAACCTGTAGAAAGACTTGCCATTTCTGCATTTAAATCTAGCATTTGCCCTCTCCATTCAATAGTATTCCCTCCACCTCTTGCCCCAGTAGAAAGTTGAGTTATAATATCACAATCTCTTTTTTCCAATTGCTCTAGTATTTCTTTATAAAGTTCCCTATCACAAGTTGGATTCCCCTCCTTATCCCTTACATGAATATGAGCTACAGAGGCACCTACTTCCCTACATTTAATTATATCTTCTACTATTTCTTCAGTAGTAATTGGGGTATGAGGATTCATCTCCTTAGTGGGCACATTCCCCGTAAGAGCTACTGTTATAATTAATTTTTCTTTTCTAAAGTCCATAATAC
>JAAZMA010000177.1 GCA_012799055.1 Tissierellia bacterium | reverse complement strand
CAAGATGTTGGAATTATAGATTATATAATGAATTATCCAGATGAAGATGCAGTATACATAGGATTATTTATAATTCATGGGGATTTTCATAGACAAGGATATGGAAGAGCATTTATAGAGGAGTTTACAGCAAGGATGAGTAATAAAGGTTATTGTAGATTAAGATTAGGTGTACTAAAGCAAAACAAAAATGGATTTGAGTTTTGGTCAAGAATGGGATTTAAAGTAGTAAAAGAAATGTTTAGTACAATTCATCCTGAAAGGAACTGGGAAATTGTAGTTATGGAAAAAGCAATTTAAATTAGAAAGAAATAGGAAGTAAATTATCTTATAATTTAGTACAGGATATACAAAACCTACATTAGCCAGGAATCACATTTACTGGAGGAGATGTGTTTTGGAACAAATTCCAATCTTTATTTTTTAGGAAATAAAGATATTATTTGGTTCAACAATTTATATTTTCCCCCTGTAAAATTTAAAGGTGATTTTACCATCTGCTGGATATTTACTATAGCTGTCAATATAGGTCCACTCCTTTATTTACACTTACATAAAAACAACCTTTCTTTATGATCTTTCAATTGGGTTTTTCCCGCTGTAAAATATTGAAAATCAGTATAAAATACTTTAATTTCGCCTTTTTTTCTTAGGGAATCTATTATTTCTTCATCACTAATTTTAGCATTTGATCTTCCATCGCCTTTCTGCCCCATATTGTTGTAGGACACTAGTATATATTTTGAATCTATATTAGATATTAGATCCTCAAATACTTTTGGAGCTTTTACAGTACAGTAGGCACTTTTAATTTTGCTCCTATCAATCATTTTCCTTGCAACTCCTGTGACTTCAGGTTTTTCCCATCTAGCTATATTTTCTAATAGATGATATGCATCTGAATACTGTCTAGAATTATATGGGGTATCAATATAAATTAAATCACTAGATATCCTTTTTACTAATTTATTGGCATCCTCATTAAATATCATATTTCCCTTATTAATTTCTTGTTTTTTTATTGCAGGTACCTGTAGGTATAATGGCTCAGTAGTATCTAGTATTTTTATATAAGCATCATAATGTCCACAAGTATTAGCTACCTTATCCATAGCATATAGTAATGATGTAATAAGAATTGCCTTTTCTCTGGAAGTAATATCCGTCATTGATTCAATTTCTTCTCTTATTGCCCCTATTTTACGAGCATTTTCAATTGTAAAATATGTACCACCAAAATTTCTAGAAACATAATTGTCTTTGGACACAACCATATTATTAAATTCATCAATTAACTTGCTTATCTTCTTAAAATCATAATAATCATCACTAAACCATGTAATATATGCAAGGTAATTTGAATATAAAATATCATTAACTATTATTTTTGTATTAATATCATTAAATTCATGGGCTACTACCCCTGTACCAGCAAATATATCGGCAAAAGTTTTTATATCTTCACATTCTTTTGAAACCACCTTTTTTATAAAAGGTATTAATTTTTGTTTACTACCTAAATATCTTCTATTGTTTATCATTAATCTTTGATTATTTGATATAGTCTTGTTATTGTTTTGTATTTTTTTAGAACTTAATAAATTTTCTATATCTAATAATGTAGATGAATCCCATACCCTCCAACCTCTCCAATCTCTTTTAGGAGATATTAAACCAGCTTTTTCCCAATTATATAGGGTTTGTCTAGTAATATTATATTTTTTCAATACATATCCTGTTGGATAAACAGTATTAAGGTCCTTCATATTTATCTGTCCTTCCAATTATATATGCATCATAATGCATCTTATAAGATTTTACTATTTCATTTTATCATTATTAAAGTTTAAATTCAATTGACCTAGAATCTCAATTGCTTATTACTAACATATTTTTGTTATAAGAGAATGATTATTTTAGAGCAACAAATAATTTATAATATCAAGATTATTTTGTAATTTGACAATAGTTTTTTTATGTTTTATAATGGCAATAACGTCTGACCGACCAGTCGGTCAATAGAATATTAAGAAAAGAGGTTGAAATAAATGCTATCTAAATTTAGTGTAAAAAAGCCGTACACAGTAATTGTAGCAGTGATTATAGTTTTAATATTGGGAATTATATCATTTATGAATTTAAAAACTGACTTGCTTCCTAGTATAGACTTACCCTATGTAGTGATAATGACAAGTTATCCAGGAGCAAGTCCAGAAGAAATAGAAATGATAGTAACAAAACCCATAGAACAAAGTATTGCAACAGTTAATAATATAAAAAATGTAAGTTCTATATCCAGAGAAAATGCCTCTATTGTAATATTGGAGTTTAATAGAGATACTAATATGGATTCAGCAATAATAGAAATTAATGCAATGCTAGATTTAATAAAACCAGCATGGGACGATTATGCTATAAGCTCCCCAATGACAATGAAGTTAAATCCAGATATGTTGCCAGTAATGATTTCTGCTGTAGATGTTAAAGATTTAGATGTTGTGGAAATTTCTGAAATAGTAAATGAAAAAATAATACCTGAACTAGAGAGTGTTAATGGAGTTGCCTCTGTAACAGGAGTAGGATTATTAGAAGAAAAAATTGAAATCCTTATAGATTCTGAAAAAATAGAGGATTTAAATAAAAAAATATTAAATGTAGTAGATTCTGAGCTATTAGAAGCAGAAGAACAGTTGAAGAATGCAAAAAAAGAAATTGAAGATAATAAATCTAAATTAGCATCTGAAGAGAAGAAACATATTTCAAAGTTATCTGAAGGTGAAAAAGCTATAAATACAGCAAAAGAACAAATTTCTTTAGGAGAATCTAAAATTTCTACTGGAAAAGCTGAATTAGTTAAAAACAAAGGTGAATTGGAAAAAGCCTTAAAGGAAATTGAACAAAAAGAACAAGAATTAAAGGCCAGTGAAGAGGCATTATTAGCTTTAGGAGACAATATAACAGAGGAAGATAAAATAAATCTGGAAAGCATAAGGAATAGTCTAAAATTAGTTTCACAAAAGAAAGGTGAAACTAGTAATGCCCTTGAAACAATATCTGCCAAAATGATAGAAATTGAAAAAGAAGAAAATCTCCTTAATTCAAAGAAATCTGAGCTTGCCACACAAGAGCAGGAAGTAAAAACAGGTAAGCTTCAGTTAACCATGGAAATGGATAAGGCTAAGGCTCAATTGGAAAGTGGAGAAAAAACATTAAATGAAAAAATAGAAAAGTTTGAAAAGGCTAAGAAGGAAGCGTTTAATAAGGCTTCTTTAGACGATGCTATAACTACAGAGATGATTTCAGGTATTTTAGCAGCACAGAATTTTTCAATGCCATCTGGCTATGTATCCAACGAAGAAGGTACAAAGCATTTGGTAAAAGTAGGAGATAAAATCAAAGATGTAGTTGAGATGGAAAATTTATTATTATTTGATACTGGAGAAGATGTAATAGGGAAAATATTCTTGAGAGATGTTGCAGATATAAATATGAAAGATAATTCTGAGGATGTATATGCAAAGGTAAATGGTAATGATGCTGTAATGTTGGTTTTCCAAAAGCAAAGTACTTTTTTAACATCGGAAGTATCAAAACAAATTAGAGAAAAGACTGAGGAATTATCATTAGAATATGATGGTTTAGGTTTTACTAATTTAATGGATCAAGGCATGTATATTGATATGGTTGTAGACTCAGTATTAAGAAATATAATTTATGGAGGAATATTGGCTATAGTAGTACTTATATTATTCCTAAAGGATATGAAGCCTACCTTTATAATAGCAGTATCTATACCTATAAGTATAATCTTTGCTATTGCTATGATGTATTTTACAGGGGTTACAATCAATATTATTTCTCTAGCAGGATTAGCCCTTGGGGTAGGTATGTTAGTAGACAATTCCATAGTTGCTATTGAAAATATTTATCGTTTAAGACAAGAGGGTAGGACTGCAAAAGAAGCAGCTATAGAAGGAGCCAAAGAAATCTCAGGTGCAATTACTGCATCTACACTTACTACTGCATGTGTATTTTTACCTATAGTATTTGTAGAAGGTATTTCACGACAATTATTTGCAGACATGGGTTTGACAATTGCTTACTCCTTGTTTGCAAGCCTTATGGTTGCACTTACTTTAGTACCTACTATGGCATCTGGTATGCTAAAAAAAGATAGTTATAAAAAGCAGACTACTTTTGAGAAATTTGTAAATGGTTATGAAAAACTATTGAGAAGTGCATTAAATCATAGAGGACTTGTAATGACAATTGTTGCAATAGTATTTGTACTAAGTATATTTGGAGGACTATCCATGGGAACAGTACTTTTACCTGAAATGGATGCTCCACAAATGTCTATGTCTATAAAAATGCCTAAAGATTCCACATTTAATGATACAAAGGATATGACTGATACAGTATTTCAACGATTACTTGAAATAGAAGAAATTGAAACCATAGGAGCCTTTAAAAGTGATTCTATTAATAGTCTAGGTGAAGGAGCTGATGGGGATTCTATATCTTTATATTTATTACTACATGAAGACAAGGATATTAGCAATGAAGAAATTAAAAGAGAGATAATTGAAAGAACAAATGATTTAGATTGTACAATTACAGTAACTGCTAATACTATGGACACATCTGCATTAGTAGGCTCTGGACTTGAAGTAGTAATAAAAGGTAGAGAAATAGATACATTACATGATATAGCAGCTGATATGACAAAATTACTTAGAGAAACAGAAGGAGTAGCAGAAGTTAATGATGGTATAGAGAAAAATCTAACTGAAATTAGAATTGTTGTGGATAAAGAAAAGGCAATGGAAAATGGATTAACTGTAGCTCAAGTATTTTCACATATTAATTCAATAATAGGCAAAAAGCAAACTTCAACCATATTGACTGTTAAAAATAAAGATTATCCAGTGATTGTACTAGATAAAAGTCACCAAAACATTAATAAGGATGATTTGGAAGAATTAACAATAAAAGCTAGAAAAAAAGAAGAGGAAGTTGAGATTCCCATAAGGGATATTGCCACAATTACAGAAGCACAAGGTATATCATCTATAAAAAGAGATTCACAAGAACGATATATGTCTATTAATGCTAGCTTAGATGCAGGCCATAATATAGGGCTTGTAAGTCGTGATTTTGAAAAAAAATTAAAGGAATATCCAGTTCCAGATGGATATAAAATTGAATTATCAGGGGAACGTGAGATGATAGACAAATCCTTTAATGATTTGTTTAAGATGATATTATTGGCTATTGTATTAATTTATTTAATCATGGTAGCACAATTTCAATCTCTTTTATCACCTTTTATAATCCTATTTACAATACCCCTTGCATTTACAGGAGGACTATTGGCTTTAATAATTACAGGATATGAAATAAGTTTAATATCACTCCTAGGCTTCCTTGTATTAAGTGGTATAGTAGTAAACAATGGTATAGTGTTTGTGGACTATACTAATCAATTGAGAAACAGTGGTCTTAATAAAACTGAAGCATTAGTATTGGCAGGAAAAACTCGTATGAGACCAATAATGATGACTGCCATTACTACTATATTAGGTTTATTTACATTATCTATAGGAATTGGAACAGGTGCTGAAATGTTGCAACCATTAGCCATAGTATCTATTGGGGGATTAATTTATGCTACAATACTTACTTTATTTGTAGTACCAGTAATGTATCATTTGCTTAATAAGGATAAAGTAAGTGAAATTTAACTTTATTCAAATAGTAATGTGTAGTATAAGCAAAAACAAAAGGATAGGTGAAATTAATGGTTGAGGATAGAAGAGAAAATATTTTATATGCAGCAACAGATGTTTTTTCTAAATATGGATTCCATGGAGCTAAAATGGAAGACATTGCTAAAGAAGCAAAAATAGGCAAAGGCACCATATATGGATACTTTGACAGTAAAGAATCCTTGTTTTATGAAATGGTAAAACAGGGAATAAAAGAATATGAAAAAGGCCTCAATAAGGCTTTTGATATAGATGGTGATTTAGAAGAGCAATTATATACTATGTGTCGATTCCATGGAGAATATATAAATAAATATATAGGTATATCACAAATAATAGTGATGGAAAAAGAAGTATTATCTAAAGAATTAATGAAAGATATAGTGGTTGAAAAGGCTAAATTATTTAATAGTATAAAAAATGCTGTTGAAAAAGCTATCCATAGAGGAGAGTTACGAAGCGGATTAAATTCTGAATTAGCAACCATAATAATCATAGGTTCTATTAACCAATTTTATGGACAGAAAATTTTTTATGAAAAAAAGGATTATAACAATATAGATCCTAAGGATTTAATAGAGATGATACTGGAAGGATTAAAATAACCAATTGTTAAACTAATATAATTTCTTGATACCTGTTTAATTTTGCTATATTATGGTATTATAATATAATATCAATAATAGGACTTATTTTAAGTAATAAAATATATGAAATATGGGGGGTTAGTCAATGTATAATATTAGAAAAGTAACTGAAAATCTTTATTGGGTTGGTGGAAATGATCGTCGTCTAGCTCTATTTGAAAATATTCATCCTATTCCTGAAGGTGTCTCTTATAATTCATATTTGCTTTTAGATGAAAAAACTGTGCTTTTAGATACAGTTGATTGGTCAATAGGTGAGCAGTTTATAGAAAATGTACAATATGTTTTAGGAGATAGGCCTTTAGATTATATGGTTATAAACCATATGGAACCAGATCATGCAGGATGTATAGAGGAAATAACTTGTCGTTATCCAGATGTAAAAATTATAGGAAATAAAAAAACCTTTGATTTTATGGAGCAATTTGGTTTTAAAGTGAATGAAAATTGTATTGAAGTTAAAGATGGAGATACTTTATCCTTAGGGAAACATGAATTTTTATTTATATCTGCTCCAATGGTACATTGGCCAGAGACCATGGCAACATTTGATACTACAAATGGAGTACTTTTTTCAGCAGATGCCTTTGGAACCTTTGGTTCACTAGATGGGAAACTATTTAACGATGAAGTGAATTTTGAGAGGGACTTTTTAGTACCAGCTAGAAGATACTACACTAATATAGTAGGAAAATATGGACCTCAGGTACAATCCCTATTGAAAAAGGCTAGTGATTTAGACATTAAATACATTTGTCCACTACATGGACCAGTATGGCGTACAGATATAGATTATTTCATAGATAAATATGATAAATGGAGTAGTTACGAACCAGAAGAAAAAGGTGTATTAATAGTTTATGGTTCTATGTATGGAAATACAGAAAAGGCTGCTGAAAACATTGCAATAAGATTAGCTGAAAAAGGCATGTCTAATATTACTATGTATGATGCGTCAAAAACCCATGTATCTTATTTAATTGCTGATGCCTTTAAATACAGCCATATAGTTTTGGCTTCAGCAACTTATAATTTAAATATTTATCCACCAGTGGAGAATTTCATTAGAGATATGAAGGCATTAAATTTACAAAAACGTACAGTTGCCATAATTGAAAATGGAACCTGGGCACCTAGATCTGGACAATTAATGCGACAACT
>JAAZMA010000346.1 GCA_012799055.1 Tissierellia bacterium | reverse complement strand
CCCTAAATCCTTCATCTGGGAATTAGCTATTCTTTTTAAGGCCTCCTGTTTCACATCTTCAGATACACCTTTTGCATTAGATACCTCTATTAACACTTCGTTAATATCTAATTTATCGAAATTAACTGCTGTATCTATGGATTGTTTAAATTCAAATAATCTTTCTGATTTAAAAATATGACTCTCTATTTCTTTTCTATCTAAAACTTTCTCTCCTTTTTTTGCAGTTTTTAGCTCTATAAGTTCTATATTAATTGTTTCATTTAAGTCAATTAAGGCTACCTTAGGAATTCTATCTATTTCTATTAAACTATTACTTATTCTTACTAAGGAACCAGGATTTAAAAAATATTTATTATCTGTTTCTATAATGCCAAATCCAGAATGATAATGTCCTGCCAATGTAATATGAGCTTTAGTATCTCTTATATCATCAATTAAAGTATAAGGAACACCTTTAATAAATGGTTTATTTAAAAGCATGCCATGAACCATATGGATTGCATAATCCACATTAGGGGAAATTTCATTTACAATATAAGGCGATTTGTCACCTTCTTTATCTATATCATATGTATATGGCTGACCTGTTAACTGTACTTTTAGATTATCTCTTTCTAAATATATTTTGTCATTTGGATTAATAATCTTTACTATATTTAGTGCATTTAATAATCCTAACATAGTTCTATTAACTGTATTAGGGTTGTGACCGAAAATATCATGATTCCCACATATAATATATATGGGAATTTTTATTTCATTTAAAATAGCTGCAAAATTACTCATTATAGAAATGGAAACATCAGGTCTATCAAATAAGTCTCCACCATGAAGTAAAAAGTCTATATTGTAATTATTAATTATTTGGATTATTTCTTTAAATTTGTTTTCTAATGTTTCGGGGAAATTATCTAATCTATTTTTAGGGGTAGTCCCTCTAATATGAGTATCTGTTAAAAACAAAATCCGCAATTTAATACACTCCTATAAATTAGTCTAAACCTCCCAGGGGGAGGTTTATTTAGTTTTTTCTTCTTTAGTATGAGATTCTTCTATGATTTTATCTTCAAGGGGTTGTAATCCATATTTTTCTCTAATTTGGTTCTCTATTTCTAATGAAATTTCTGGGTTTTCCTTTAAAAAATCTTTTGAATTTTCTCTACCCTGACCTAATCTATGATCTCCATAACTATACCAAGATCCAGCTTTATTGACTATATCTGCTTTTACTCCTGCATCCAAAATATTGCCTTCTTTTGAAATACCATATCCGTACATTATGTCAAATTCTGCTTGTTTAAATGGTGGAGCAACTTTATTCTTTACTACCTTGACTCTCGTTCTATTACCGATTACTTCGTCTCCTTGTTTAATAGATTCAATTCTTCTAATATCTAAACGAACACTAGAATAAAATTTTAAAGCTCTTCCACCAGTTGTAGTTTCAGGATTACCAAACATTATTCCTACTTTTTCTCTTAATTGATTAATAAATATTACTGTAGTATTAGACTTGTTAATGGCACCTGTTAATTTTCTTAAGGCTTGAGACATAAGTCTTGCCTGTAAGCCTACATGGCTATCTCCCATTTCTCCTTCAATTTCTGCTTTAGGAACTAAAGCTGCCACAGAATCTACAACTACTATATCTACCGCTCCAGATCTGACTAAAGCTTCAGCAATTTCTAAAGCTTGTTCTCCAGTATCTGGTTGAGAAATAATAAGATTTTCAATATCTACTCCTAGTTTTTTTGCATAATTTGGATCTAAAGCATGTTCTGCATCTATAAAAGCAGCAATACCGTCTTGTTTTTGTGCTTCTGCAATTACATGCAATGCAACGGTAGTTTTACCAGAGGACTCTGGCCCAAATATTTCAATAACTCTTCCTCTTGGTATCCCACCTATACCTAATGCAATATCTAAGTCTAATGAACCTGTGGGTATAACATCGATGGCTTCAGTTTTTGTATCTCCTAATCTCATAATAGAGCCTTTTCCAAATTGTTTTTCAATTTGGCTTATGGCAATATCCAATGCTTTTTTCTTTTCATTTTTATCTACCATAGTATTTCCAGTTAAACTGGATTCACCACCTTTCTTATTTTCGAACATGAGTTCTAAATTTATTATACAATAAATTGCAAATAGAGTCAATTAATTAATACTCTATTTTAAAATTTTTCGCAATTCATCAAAGGCTTTTAAAGTAGCTCTATTTTGAATAGTAATTCTATCACCATTAAATAAACATTTTATGGCAAAGGAATGGTCTTTTAAGGCTATACCAATGAAAACTAGGCCTATTGGTTTATCTTTTGTTCCACCAGTGGGTCCTGCTATACCTGTTGTAGATAAGGCTATATCTACATTGGTCTTATTTAATAATCCTTCTGCCATTGCTAAAGCTACCTCTTTGCTTACAGCCCCGTAACTATTTATTAGTGATTTATCTACTCCTAATTCTTCAACTTTGGAATTATTGCTATAAGTTATTATACCCCTATCTAAAACTTCTGAGACCCCTGGTATTTGTGTAAACTTACTAGTAATAAGACCTCCTGTACAGGATTCGCAAAAGGCAATTTTCATATTATTTTCTTTTAACTTTTGATATACTACTTTTTCAATGGGAGTATTGTCATAAGCATATATATATTCAGGAATTCTTTTTTCTATTTTCCAAAGAATTTTATTTAAATCTTCATCTAGTTTTTTTTCACAATTTCCTTTAGCTACTAATTTAATATCAACTCTACCTTCTTTTGCAAAAGTTGTTATAGCAGGATTTTCCTGCTTTTCAATTATATCCTTTAATATCATTTCTAGTTGTGATTCACCTATGCCAATGGTGTTTATTGTTTTTAATTTTATTATACTATCTTGCTTTATTAAAGGTATTGCATACTTATTTAGCATTATTTTCATTTCTTTAGGTGGTCCAGGGAGCAAAATAATAATTTTTCCTTGCCAATTCATATATATTCCAGGTGCTGTTCCAACTTCATTATTTAAAAATTGACTGCCTTCTGGAATATAAGCTTGTTTAACATTATTAGATGGCATTATTCTATTGGTTTTTAAAAAATATTCTTTAATTTCTTTTTCCAAAGATTTATCTAATATAAGTTTTAAACCTAAGGTATCTGATACCACTTCTTTAGTAATATCGTCATTAGTGGGGCCTAAACCTCCAGTGAAGATTATTAAGTCTACCCTGTTCAAACTGGTATTTATAACATCTTTCAATAATTTTTTATCATCTACTACTGAAGTATGAAATAAAACATCTATACCAATTTCAGTTAACTTTTGAGTTATATAATGTGTATTGGTATTTAAAGTACTTCCTAAAATTAATTCTGTTCCAACAGAAATTATTTCTGCTTTCATTGTTGTCACTCCTATTATTTATCTCCTGTTCTTAATACCTTTTTATTTCTATATAAATAATCTATACCAGATATTACGGTAAAAAACAAAGAAATATATAGCATAATTTTACCAAAAGGGAAATTAATATATTTTAAAGGAAAATTGTCAATTAAAATGAATATAATGGCAATTAATTGAGTACTGGTTTTAATTTTACCTAATGGTGAAGCTGCAATAGTTATTCCTTCTGACGCAGCAATAATTCTAAAACCAGTAATGGTAAATTCTCTAGCTATTATTACTACAACAATCCATGCTGGTACTTTGCCTAATTCTACCATAGAAATTAATGCAGCAGAAACCAATAATTTGTCTGCTAAAGGGTCAATGAATTTACCAAAGGTTGTAATTTGGTTTCTTGACCTGGCAATATATCCATCTATACCGTCTGTAGCAGCAGCTATTGTAAAAATAATTGCTGCTATATAATTGCTATTGCTAAAATCAGAAAACAATATAATCATAAATAAAGGAATCATTAGTACTCTAGCTATAGTAATTTTATTTGCTAAATTCATATTCAATCTCTCCAATCAAATCGTATTCCAAAGAATCAACTATCTTAATATTGACAAATTCACCTAACTTTAAATCCTTTTTAGATTTAATATAAACTATACCATCAATATCTGGAGCATCCATATACGTCCTTCCAATATATATATTATCCCCCTGAAATTCTTCAATTAGAACTAAATAATTATTATTTAATTTTTCCTTATTTAAACCATAAGAAATTCTTTGTTGTACTTCCATTAATTTATTTCTTCTATTTTCTTTTATATCTTCTTCAACTTGTCCTGGATAATTATAAGATGCTGTCCCTTCTTCTCTTGAATAAGTAAAAACTCCCAATTTATCAAATTTTGTTTTCTTTATGAAATCAGATAGTTCATTAAAATGTTCCTCTGTTTCACCAGGAAAACCTACAATAAATGTAGTTCTAATAATAATATTAGGTATTTCTTTTCTTAATTTCCTAATTAAACATTGAATTTCTTCTTTAGAAGTTTTTCTGTTCATTTTCCTTAATATTTCATTATTTATATGTTGTAAAGGTATATCTACATACTTTACCACTTTTTCATTATTTTTAATAGAAGCAATTAATTCATCAGTGAAATTATCTGGATAAAGATATAATAATCTAATCCACTTTAAATTTTCTATTTGATTTAATTTATCTAATAATTTACTTAAACTATATTCACCATATATATCTATTCCATAATCTGTAGTATTCTGACCAATTAAAATTATTTCTCTTACTCCATTTTTTACAAGATATTCAACTTCCTGTACAATATTTTCGATTGTTCTACTTCGATATTTGCCCCTTAGTTTTGGTATTATACAATAACTACAGTGGTTATTACATCCCTCAGAAATCCGAACGTATTCAGTTGTTCTAAAACTAATTCTATTAACTTTTTCTAAATAATCTTCATCTACATTGTTAGTTTTTTTCAGTTTGTTATTTCCTTTTTCTAAATTATCTATTACATTTACAATGTCTTTAATATTACCAGTTCCTATTATTCCATCTATTTCATGTATTTCTTCAAATAATTCTTTTGAGTACCTTTCTGCTAAACAGCCTGCTAATATTAAATATTTACATTTGCCTTCCTTTTTATATCTACTTGCTTCAAAAATAGTTTCTATAGATTCTTCTTTTGCATCTAAAATAAAACCGCAGGTATTAACAATTATAATATCTGCATCCTCTAAATTGTTTGTTACAGTATAATTATTGTCTTTAAGTATACTACACATTAATTCAGAATCAATTTCATTTTTAGCACAACCTAATGTTAAAATTGATATATTTTTTGTCATAAATCTTCGCTCCTTATAATTGTATCTAAATCTTCTTTATTAATTAGTACTTTTCTAGGTTTACTACCTTCAAAACCCCCAACAATACCTTTGGCTTCCATTTCATCTACTATTCTAGCCGCTCTAGCATAACCAATTCTTAATCTTCGTTGTAATAATGAAATTGAAGCCTGTCCTTCTTCTACTACTAAATTAATAGCGTCAAATAGTAATTCATCAGTATTGTCTTTTAAATTGCCAATTGTAATATTTTCTTCTATACTTTCTATAATATTATCATCATATTCAGTAATATTTTGGTTTTTTAAATAATCAACTACTTTTTCCACTTCTTCATCGCTTACAAAAGCTCCTTGAACTCGAATAGGTCTAGAATAGCTAGAAGGGAAAAACAGCATATCCCCTTTGCCTAATAATTTTTCTGCTCCTGAAATATCTAATATGGTTCTAGAGTCTATTTGAGAAGATACTTGAAAAGATATTCTAGATGGAATATTAGCTTTAATTATTCCAGTTATTACATCTACTGAAGGTCTTTGGGTAGCTATAATTAAATAAATTCCCGCAGCTCTAGCCATTTGAGCTAATCTACAAATATAATCTTCAATTTCTTGAGCAGCTACCATCATTAAATCTGATAATTCATCTATAATAATAAGAATTTTTGGCAATTTGTTATCAGGGGTATTAGCGAATTTATTATTATATGAACTTATATCCCTTACATTATTTTTGGCAAACAATTTATATCTTCTTTCCATTTCTTCTACTGCCCAATTTAAAGCTGAAGCAGCTTTTTTAGGCTCTGTTACAACAGGAATTAACAAATGTGGTATACCGTTATAAATACTAAGTTCTACAACTTTAGGATCAATAAGTAATAACTTTACTTCATGAGGTAAGGCTTTAAATAAAATGCTCATAATAATAGTATTTATACAAACAGACTTTCCTGAACCTGTAGCACCTGCAATTAATAAATGAGGCATTTTATCTATAGTGGATATTATAGGCCTACCAGATATATCTTTTCCCAATGTTAAGGGTAATCTACTATCTAAAGACACGAACTCTTCAGACTCTAGTAATTCTTTTAATCCCACATTGTCTTTCACTCTATTTGGAACTTCGATTCCTACTACAGACTTACCAGGTATAGGTGCTTCAATTCTAATATCTGAAGTAGCTAGATTTAATGCCAAATCGTCAGAAAGATTTACTATTTTACTTACTTTAACTCCTGGTGCTGGTTGTAGTTCATAGCATGTTATAGTGGGTCCTCTATTAATTTGAGTAATAAGGGCATCTATTCCAAAGCTTTTCATAGTTTCTTCGATTTTTTTTGCATTGTTTAAAATTTCTTTTTTGTCTTTAGCGTCATTTTTAACAGTATCTTTCAAAATATTAGTTGTAGGAAGTTGATAATTAATTATGGAATTCTGATGATGAATTTTTATTTTATTTTCTACTAAATTTGTTTCTGGTACTTTCCCATTTTTTATATAATCATGAATAATTATTTTTTCATTATTGTTTAGATTATTTTTATTAAATTCATTTTTTTCAATGGCTTTTTTTGGTCTCTTAATTATTTTTTTTTCTCCAGTTTTAAATTTAATTTTATCCCTTTTAAAAATATCTTTAATTTTTATTTCAGTAAATAAAATTGCAGAAACGAAAATTATTAAGGAAATAATAATATAAGAACCTATGGACCCAAATAATTTAAAGGAGGCATATCCAAAAGTCGCTCCAATTATTCCTCCTCCAAAACCTTCTTTACTTAATTCTAAAGCTTTACTAATATTAGCAGAAAAGCTATTTTGACTATGATTTTTTATGTCAATTAGAGTAATAAAGGATAAAAATATAATAAGTATATAAATAGATTTGGCATCTCCATTCACATTAAATCTATTGATTATTAATAATAATCCAAGGGAAATAATAATAATTGGAAATATATAGGCTCCAAAGCCTAAAAGAGTAAAAAAAGTATTTCTTAAAAAATTTCCTATTATTCCTGTTTTATTACTAAATAAACTAATAGCAGATAATAATCCTATAAAAATAATTATTACTCCCAGTATTTCTCTATTATGATTTTTACTTTTTTTGTTTTTCTTCAACAACACCACCTCTTACTAAATTTTAACATTAAAATCATTTTATAAAAAATGAGAAATAATTGTGATTAATCCTATTATCCATAGATAATAAGAAAAGTAATGTAGTTTGTCTTTTTTTAACATAGTAATTAAAAATTTGATTGCAATAATTCCTACTAAGGTAGATAATATTATTCCTATTAAAAGAGGCATTGTAAAAGCTATCTCACTTTCTGTTTTAACTACATCTAGAATGCCTAACAATCCAGCTCCAAATGTGGCAGGCATTGCCAATAAAAAGGAAAATTCTGTAGCAAGGTTTCTATTTAAACCTCTTAACAATCCTGCTACAATAGTCGAGCCAGATCTAGATATACCAGGTATTATTGCTATACCTTGAAATATACCTATAATTATGGAATCTAAAAAACTCATATTCTTAACACTTTTATTTTCATAAGGTTTTTTATTTGCTATCCATAGTAATAAACCTGTAATAATAAAGGATATTCCTATGGGCAATAGGGATGATGAATATAAATTTTTAAAAAAGTCCTCGAATAAAATACCAATAATAGCAGTAGGAATACTTCCTATAATAATAAGAAGAGCTAATTTTTGATATCCATTTTTTATTTTAAACTTTCTATTTTTTATACCATCTCCAATCATTTTAAAAAATTCTACTATAATATTTATTATATCATTAAAATATACAATTAGTATGGAAAATAGAGTTCCGAAATGCAACATTTCAGTAAAAAAAAGATTACCTTCTTTAATTCCAAAAAAATGTTGTAATAGTACTAAATGTCCAGAACTACTAATAGGTAAAAATTCAGTAATTCCTTGAAAAACTCCTAGTATAATGGCTTGAACTAATGTCAAGTCAATCCCCCCTTTAATTTATTATTCTCATGTTATTATAGCATAGTTTAAGATATTATTGCTAAAAACTTTCTTAACTATATTAATTCATAAGTTCTTTCAGTTTTTCTAATGCTTGACTAAAACCTCCAACTTCATTAATTAATCCATAGTTTACAGCTTCTTTGCCAATAAGAATTGTACCTACATCATTTGCCAATTCATCTGTAGAATACATTAATTTTTTCAATGTATTTCTATCTATATTAGAAGTTCTTAAAATAAAATCTATTATTCTTTGTTGCATTTTTTCAAAGTATCTAAAGGTTTGCGGTACTCCTATAACTAGCCCTGTGGTTCGAATAGGATGTATGGTCATAGTAGCTGTGGGCACTATAAAGGAATAATCTGAAGCAGTAGCTAAAGGAACACCAATACTATGGCCTCCACCTAATACTAAAGACACCTTTGGCTTTTTAATGCTATTAATCATTTCTGCTAATGCTAAACCAGCTTCCACATCCCCACCTACAGTATTTAAAACTATTAGTATCCCTTTTATTTTAGGACTTTGTGCAGCAGCAATTAATAGTGGAATTATATGTTCATATTTAGTGGTTTTTTTATCCGAAGATGAAAGATTATGTCCCTCAATTTCGCCTATTATAGTTAAAAATTGTATTGGGTTTTCCAAATCTGGTATATTGGGAACTCCCATTTCTTTAACATTTTCCCCTACATTATTTTCTTGACTGTTGTCTTTATTCATTTAATAACCTCCATTAACATTGAAATAGTGTCAAATATAGTTTTAGCCATTATATAAATATTATCCTATAAAATAAGGAATAATCTAATTTCTAAATTAGATTATTCCTGTTTAACTAAGTATATAGTTTAAATTCTTGATGAAGGGCAGTTAATGCTTTATTAGTATCCTCTTCTTTAATTAGACACCAAAAAGTATTATATAAAAAAGTATTGGATAAATCAGAAACTTGTATGATTTTTACATTTTCTTTACAAAGAGCCATTAACATCTTTGTAATAATTTTAGAACTATTTTTTATTTGGTAGCCTATGGCACTAATTTTGCAGCAATTTCTAATGAGATTATAATTGAATTTTTCTTTTTCTAATAAATTAATTAATCTACTCTCGTTTTCCATATCCATTACAAATATTATTTTATTCATCAAAAAATTAATTGCGTCTAAATTTATATTATTTAATGTAATTTTTTCTATTAAATACTCTAAATCACAGTTATTATCCTTATATGGAATGGTTATTTGTACTTTGTTTTTCTTGTAAGTTAAAGAAGTAATTATTTTTTTATTAAATAATTTTCTTCTATCACTAATTAATTGTGTATCCATAGCTTTTATATAAGTTCCCTCATTATTACTAAAAGTATTTTTTATTATCAAGGGGATATTGGCTTCTTGTGCCATTTCTATAGCCTTTGGATGTATAATTTTTGCTCCATTTTTAGCTAAATAATATATTTCGAAATAAGACATGTTTTTAAGAACCTTAGTATCAGCAACTATATTTGGATCTGCAGTCATTACACCATCTACATCGGTATAAATTTCTACATAAGTAGATTTAATAGCCTTTGCTAAGGCAATGGCAGTAATATCACTACCACCTCTACCTAATGTGGTAATTTCACCATTTATGGTACTTCCCTGAAATCCTGTTACTATGGTAATTTTATTTTCATTTAGATTACTTAGGATTTTATCAGGATGTATATTTATTATTTCTGAATTTCCAAAATTGTCATCAGTTTCAATTCCTGCTTGAGAACCTGTTAATACAGATGCTTTATATCCTTTTAAAAAAAGATGATTAGCAAGCACTACTGCAGAAATTATTTCACCACAGGATAATAATAAATCCATTTCTTTATTAGTAATAGCTTTTGGATTTATCATTTCAATTAAAGTGTCAGTAGAATAAAAATCTCCTTTTTTCCCCATGGCAGATACTACTACTAAAACTTTGTATCCTTGATTAAATTTATGAATTATTTTTTCCACTACTTTTTCCCTACTAGATTTAGAAGCTACAGATGTACCACCAAATTTTTGTACTACTATCTCCAATTACATCACCCCTAGTATTTATCTATATTTTATAATATGTTATAAATACTACAGGGTGAGAAAATTAATAATTTTCTAATTCTACAATTATCATATCATTCCCTATTTTACGGATACTATCCCAAGGGATTTCAATATATTCTAATTCCCCAAATATTTTAAATTGTAATCTCTTTTCAGGTACTAAAAAAGCAATGATTTTACCAGTTTTTTCTTCTACATATATATCTGAATCTGCTAATAGACCTAATCTTTCTCCATTGTTTAAATTTATTATCTCTTTGTAACCTAATTGACTAAGTATCATATAATCCTCTCCTTAATAATACATTTATTATTATTTTATGAAAGAAGATCAATATTATGTTTATTAAGAAGATACTCAATTATGATAAAGTCTAATATGATGAAATGTTAGAAAAATTAATAGCCAGTATGACCAAAACCTCCTTCACCTCTAGTAGTATTATCTAAGGCATCAACTTCTTCAAATTGAACTTTTTCATATTTTATAAAAACCAATTGGGCAATTCTATCCCCTTTATTTATTATATATTCTTTTTTACTTAAATTGATTAGTATAACTCCTAATTCTCCCCTATAATCACTATCTATAGTTCCAATTCCATTAGCTAAAGTAATACCGTGTTTTAAAGCTAGTCCAGACCTAGCTCTTATTTGCCCTTCATATCCATCAGGTATTGAAAGATATAGCCCAGTTGGTATTAATACAGTCTCTAAAGGCTTTAAGGCTATAGGGCCTTCTATATTAGCATATAAATCAATACCTGATGCTCCAGCAGTTTTATAATCTGGGGTTGGGAAAGAGCTTTTGTTTAGAATTTTAATTTTCATACTATCACCTCTAATAATTTTCTTTTGTTTAAAATAGGGTTAATTTATTATATCACTAACTCTCCCTATTTTATATCCACTATTTGATAAATCTAAAATAATTTCTGGTAAGGCTTTTAAAGTTTCTTCAGTTGGATGCATCAATATTATTGCAGAATTATGTATTTTATCTACTATTCTTTTTTTAATTAGTTCTTTAGTACTATCTTCTCTCCAATCAATTGTATCAATACTCCACATTATTATATCATAATTTAAATCTTTTGCAGCCTTAATCGTATTGTCATTATAAGCGCCAGATGGTGGTGCAAAAAATCTTGGTTTATAATTTAATATGTTATTAATTATAATGTGCGCCTTAGAGATTTCTTCAATATTTTTTTCATAACTAAGTTTATCATAGTCTATATGATTGTATCCATGGTTTCCAATTTCATGGCCTTTTTCAAATATCTTTTTTAATATCTCTGGATTTTTTTCTGCCCATTTACCAGTTACGAAAAAAGTGATTTTAATATTATGATCATTAAACACTTCTAATATTGGTTGTATATACTCATTTCCCCAATCTACATTACAGGCAAAGGCTACTATTTTTTTATCAATATTTCCTTTATAGTATATATCCATATAGAATGTTTCATCTGATCTATTATAAAAGAAATAAGCAAAAATTAAAAATACTATTACTAATATTAATAATATAATCCATAAAAATTTTTTATTAAAATTTAAAATTATCATTAAATTCCCTCCATTATCATTTTAATACATATGTATTCTAGAAGGGATAAAAATATTATTATATAAAAAATAAAACATGAACCCGTCTTTGGTTCATGCCCTATTTATCATTTTTTCTATCAGATTTTCTGTCTTCCTTAGGGAGTACAGCTTTTCTAGATAGATTTATTCTACCTTGATTATCTATTTCAATTACTTTAACTAGTATTTCATCTCCTACCTTTAAAACATCATCTACATTGTTTATTCTCTCGTGGGCTATATTAGATATATGCAACAAACCTTCTTTCCCATTTAAAACCTCTACAAAGGCTCCAAAAGGCACTATTTTTACTACATTACCCATATAGATTTCTCCCACTTCTACATCTTTAATTACTTTATTAATTAATTCAATAGCTCTTTCACCATTTTCAATATTATCAGCAGCAATGGAAACTCTACCATCATCTTCAATATCTATTTTTACACCAGTTTCATCAATAATTTTATTAATCATTTTCCCACCTGGTCCAATAATATCCCTTATTTTATCAGGATGAACCTCCATAGTAAGGATTCTAGGTGCATAGGGGGATAAGCTTTCCCTCGGTTGGGATATAGCTTCATTCATTTTATCTAAAATAAATAAACGACCTTCCCTAGCCTTAGACAATGCATTTTCTAATATATTTCTATCAATTCCAGATATTTTAATATCCATTTGAATTGCAGTTATACCATCCCTAGTCCCTGCAACTTTAAAATCCATATCCCCTAAATGGTCTTCTAATCCTTGTATATCTGATAAAATTACTATATTCTCTCCTTCTTTTATTAGTCCCATGGCAATTCCTGCTACAGGAGATTTTATTGGAACGCCTGCATCTAATAAAGCTAAAGTACTACCGCAAACACTAGCCTGAGAACTGGAACCATTAGAACTTAAAACTTCTGAAACTAATCTAATAGTATAAGGAAATTCTTCTACTGAAGGAATTACAGGTTCTAAAGCTCTTTCGGCTAATGCACCATGGCCTACTTCCCTTCTACCAGGTCCTCTTAATACTCTAGTATCTCCTACACTATAGGGAGGAAAATTATAATGGTGCATATAGCGTTTATACTCTTCTTCACCAATACCATCAATAATTTGTACATCTGAAGATGCTCCTAAAGTTGCCACTGTTAATACTTGAGTTTGACCTCTTTTAAATAATCCAGAACCATGGGTTCTTGGTAAAAATCCAACTTCACAATTAATAGGACGTATTTCATCTGCTTTTCTATTATCTGGTCTAATGCCTTCTTCTACTATTAATCTTCTTACTTCTTCCTTTATAATTTCTTCCAATACCTCATGTATATCTTTTTCATTTTCTGGATATTTTTCAATAAAATTTTCATAAGTTTCTTCTTTTACATTTTCAATGTTTTCTTCTCTTTCTTGCTTTTCAAAAGTTTGAATTGCAGCAATAAGTTTTTCTGAGGCAAATTCTCTTACTTCCTTTTCTATTTCTTCCTCTGGTTTAAATATTGGAAATTCTTGTTTTTCCTTTCCTACTTCCCTTTGAATTTCTTCAATGAATTCACATAATTTTTTGATTTCCTCATGGGCAAATAATATACCTTCTAATATTATTGATTCTGGTAGTTCATTAGCACCTGCTTCAACCATCATTATTGCATCTTTAGTTCCTGATACTACTAGATGCATTTCAGATTTTTCCCTTTCATCAGCATTAGGATTAATTACAAACTCACCATCTATTAATCCAATTAATACAGAGGCTGTAGGACCATTGAAAGGTATATCTGAAATAGATAGTGCAATAGATGAGCCTATCATGCCTAAAATATCTGGAGTATGGTCTTGATCTACAGATAATACAGTTGCAATAATCTGTACATCATTTCTATATCCCTCGGGAAAAAGAGGCCTAATTGGTCTGTCAATTAACCTTGAGGTTAATATTGCCTTATCTCCTGGTCTTCCTTCTCTTTTGATAAATCCACCTGGTATTTTACCTACTGCATATAACTTTTCTTCAAAATCTACACTTAATGGGAAAAAATCTATACCCTCTCTTGGTTCTTTCGATGCTGTGGCCGTTACAAGTACTACTGTATCTCCATGTTGTACTAGACATGCTCCATTAGCTTGTTCAGCAACTTTGCCAATGGTAATAATAAGATCTCTTCCAGCTAAATTATATTTAAACTGCTTTTCCATGTGATACCTCCTAATAGAAATTTAATAATTAATAAATCAATAGAGCGGGTACATCCCCGCTCTTATTAACCTCTAATTCCTAGTTTTTCAATTAAAGCACGATATCTCTCAATATCAGTTTTTTCCAAATAATTCAATAGACCTCTTCTTTGGCCTATCATTTTAAACAAACCTCTTCTAGAATGATGGTCTTTTTTATGAGTTTTAAGATGCTCAGTTAAGGAATTGATTCTATGGGTTAAAATTGCAATTTGAACCTCTGGAGATCCTGTATCCCCTTCATGTAATCTAAACTCCTCAATTATTTGCGCTTTTTGTTCCTTAGTCATTGTCATTTTCCTTACCTCCTAATATTATATTCACCTAAAGCTAAGTAAATCGCCGAGGATACGATAAACTTAGCAAAAGGTATATGATTATCAGTATAATTTTATCATATATATATTCAATTGTAAATATTATTGATCTTTTTTTATATAATTGACGTCCTGCTGTATCTGATTTATTAGTTCTTTAACTGTACTAAATTTAATATCCTCCCTTATGAAATCAATAAATTTTATTTCTATGGTTTTACCATAAATATTTTTATCAAAATTCAATATATGATTTTCTATTTTCAATTTTTCCCCATTAAAAGTTGGATTATAACCTATATTAGTTAAACTAATAAATTCCTTGTTTTCTATTATAGTAATAGTCTCATATACTCCAGTTTTGGGAATAATATAATTATAAAATAAATTAACATTAGCTGTAGGATAGCCCATTTTACTACCTCTTTGATTTCCCTTCACCACATTACCTACAAAAGAATAAGGTCTACCTAAGAATTCATTGGCTTTTTTAATATTTCCTAATTTTATTAAATTGCGAATTTTAGTGCTGCTTACCACTTCTCCATTAATATATACAGGCATAATAATATTAGTTTCAAAATCATATTTATTTCCTAGTTCTTTTAGATAATTACTATCTCCTGATGCCTTATATCCAAATCTATAGTCAAATCCAATAGTTACTAATTTAGCATTTAATTTATTCACCAGGATTTGTTCTACAAATTCTTCCCCTGATAACTTCATTATATCTTCATTAAATACCATAGTATAAATTAACTCTATTCCCATTTTTTTTAGTATTTTAATTTTTTGTTCATTAGATGTTAAAATATTAATATTGCTACCCTTATTGTTTACAATAGTTTTTGTATGATTTTTAAACAATAATATAGATGGTTTTAAATTTCTACCATTAGCTTTCTTAATTGTGTCATTGATTAAATATTGATGTCCTTTGTGAATTCCATCAAAATTTCCCAAGGCCACTGCAGTATTATAATTATGTTCATAATTATTTAAATCAATAATTTTCATATTATCACCTTATACTAATACTTTGTCCATTTTAATAAAAGATTTTCCATGGTTTTCTATAATTTTGCCTAAACCAATAAAGATATTTTTACAATAAATCCTATATACAGTATTTACTTTATGGGTTTTACCAAGTATATTATTTGCAGGTACCATAGCACCATTTATTATACTATTATAATATTTACTATTTATGTATATGGAATCAATGAAACTTAAACTCTCGTCCATTGGATTAATAATAGTGTTTAATTCCTGTTCTTTTAAATTATTTATATATTCTATACTATAACTATTGGATATATGAAAACTTCCCACTTGAATCCTAATTAAATAAGACATATATCCGTATGTACCAAGGGATTTACCAATATCATCACATAAGGTTCTAATATAGGTTCCTTTAGAACATTTTACTTTAAACAAAATTTGTCTATTGTTTTCAATATTAAGTACTTTTAAAGATTCAATAAAAGTTTTTCTAGGCTTTCTTTCTACTACTTTACCTTCTCTAGCTAATTGGTATAGTTTTTTTCCTTTATGTTTTAGGGCAGAATACATAGGTGGAGTTTGTTCTAGCCAACCAGTATGTTTTTTAAAAGCATCATTTATATCCGATGTTCTAACTATTTTTTGAGAATAATTTAATATTTTTCCTTCTTTATCTTGGGTATCTGTTTCAATGCCTAAAGTTAATTCACCTATGTATTCTTTATCTAAATTAAGTAAATACTCACTAATTCTAGTAGCCTTTCCTATGCAGAGTATAAGAACTCCAGATGCATTAGGGTCTAATGTTCCTGCATGACCTACTTTTTTTGTTTTGAATTTTTTTCTAATAATATTTACTACATCGTGGGAACTCATTCCTATGGGTTTAAATACATTAATAGTACCATCCATAATATCACCTAAATGCCATTTTTATTTCTTCTAATATTGTTTTTTTTGCATTGTCTATTCCATTATATAGTGTACATCCTGCTGCTCTTTTATGACCTCCACCATTTAATTTACTACAAATTTTAGAAACATCTACATTTTCTTTACTTCTCATACTTATCTTAATTTCATTTTTATCAATTTCTTTCAATAAACATGCTACTTCAATGGAATCAATATCTCTAACAAAAGAGATAATTCCCTCTGTATCTTCTAATTTAGCATTATTAGATACTAAAAGTTCACGAGTTACTGTAACTATACCCACTTTTCCATCTAAATACATTTCCATATCTTTTAGTG
>JAAZMA010000352.1 GCA_012799055.1 Tissierellia bacterium | reverse complement strand
TAAAACCCTATCCCAAGATGCCTTAGCCCCTTGTTGAATATTGAAAACTTTTGCTGCTGTTGTAGTCCTAACTGCCAAGGCAGTAAACATGGCTATATAGGCAGTAAATGTTCCGATGGTCCAATCCCCACTTATTACCTTATTGCCTCCAAAATAAATGACTACAATAATCCCAATACTGGCTAGGGCTGAATATATAGGTGCTAGTCCATTTTTAAATACAGTTACCATAGCATTTTTATCTGCTTGTTCCGATAATTTTTCTTCTAATCTTTCTATTTCTGCTTCTTCTCTCCCATACAGTCTAAGTATATTCACTTCTGAAATCATCTTTCTAATTTGAACTGTGGATTTGGAGGTGGCCTCTCTTGCTGCTTTAGATCTAGAATAAACTGGCCTTTTCATCAATTGGGTCAATATTATTACAAATGGAATAGGTATGGAGGCTATTAAGGTTATTTTAATATCATAATACATAAGTGCTATCCAATAGGCAGCCATAAGTACCCAAGTATCCCATAGTTCAGTGATAGTTTTTCTCACTGCTTCCACAACTATATCCACATCTCCTATAGTAGTAGACATCATATCCCCTGTTTTTTGTCTTTCCAGTGCATTTAAATCTGTATACAATATGGATTCCATTATTCCAACACGCATATCTCCACTAATGTGATTGGCCATATCCCTAACATAATATCGTTTAAAGAACCTAGCAACTTGAAATATTATAGTGACTCCAATAAATTTTAATGCAGCAATCACTATTTCTTCCATATTAATTGCATTAATGGCTGCATCTAATAGTTTCCCTTGAAAAATTGGCCCTAATACAATGGCAGAGTTAAAAAATATACCTGAAACAGCTGTAATTATAAATTGTTTTTTGTGTTTTTTAATATAGGACAATATTTTATTTTTATTTTCTGGTGGTGCAAATTTAATTTTAATATTTTCTTCCATAATACGATCCGTCCCACCTTCATATTTATGACTTTCTTTTAATTGTACCACAATTTTCATCCTATAGTCAGAAATTAAGCCACTATTTTTTCACTATAAATATTTCTCAATTCCAATTCTGATAGGCTTCTACTAGACTTATCTAAGACTATTTCCCCTTGATCTAACATTATTATCCTATCTGAATACTCTACAGTATCTTTCATATTGTGGGATATCATTATAGTGGTGATTTTATATTTTTTAATTAATTTCCTTGTCTTTTCCATGATTAACTGTGAAGTCTTAGGATCTAATGCTGCTGTATGTTCATCTAAAAGCAGCAGTTTTGGATGCTTCATAGCTGCCATTACTAAAGATAGGGACTGTCTCTGCCCTCCAGATAAATATTTTACTTTTGTATTTAACTTATTTTCTAAACCTAAGTCTAAATCCTTCAACAACTCCATATATTTAGGAATTCTATCTTTTTTAAACAATGGTCTTAGTGAAAACTTTTCCCCTTTTTTATCAGCCAATGCCATATTTTCTAAAATCGTCAAAGAAGGACATACTCCCATAGAAGGGTTTTGATATACTCTGCCCATATATATTGCCCTTTCTTCTTCACGTAATTGGCTTATATCTACATTATTTAATACAATTTGGCCACTATCTGCCCTGATATTTCCACTTATAATATTCAATAATGTGCTTTTCCCACATCCATTGGGGCCAATTATTGTGGTGCACTTATTTTCTTCTATTTCTATATTGAAATTGTGAAATATATTTATTTCGTTTTCTGTATCTAAATTAAAACTCTTCGATAAATTAGTTATTTTTAACAAAGCCTTTCCCTCCTTTAAATTTGCCAAATGAAAATATATTAGCTACAAAATTGTTATAGTATATAAAAATTATCACTATTAATGCATTTACTGCCCTTAAATCCTGTGGATCTAAACCTAAGTCTATGGCTATACCTCCAATTAGTCTATAAATAATGGCTCCAATAATTGCCCTAGTAGTATCCTTTAGCCTATGGGAGTCCTTTCTAATGGTGTCTCCAATTATTATAGATGCAAGGGCAACTACAATAATTGAATGCCCCATGGTCATATCTGCAAAACCTTGATATTGGGCCATTAATGCTCCACTTAATGCTACTAAACCATTGGCCAACATTAAACCTAATATCTTATATTTATCACTGTTTTCTCCAATGGACCTGACTAATGGTTCATTATCTCCTGTGGCTATTAGTAAATATCCAGTTTCAGTTTTTAGAAATAAATCTAAGAATATTTTTATAAACAATACAATTATAATAAGTATCAATAGTTTAGAGCCTTTATCAAAAATCAAATCATAATCAAAGAGAGATATATTGGCTTTTCCATTGGTTTTAAGATTTACAGAATACAATATGGTCATAGTTAGTATTCCAGCCAATATAGGTTTGATTTTCAATTTAGTAAATAAAATTGCCGTAGATAGTCCAGCTAAAGTACCAAAGCCAAAGGCCATAAGGGTACTAATTATAGGATCTATGCCAGAGGATACAAATCTAGCAAATAGAAATGCTCCAAAGGGGAAAGTCCCTTCCACTGAGAGATCTGGCATATCTAATATTTTATAAGTTATGAAAACCCCCATAGCCAGTACTGCAAATATTAGTCCT
>JAAZMA010000035.1 GCA_012799055.1 Tissierellia bacterium | reverse complement strand
GATATTCTACCTTGTTCTATTTCTATTTGACTTAAGTTCATACTTTCATTAGCATTATTAATTACCAATTCATTGTTTTTGATTATATTGTCTATTTTAATTGTAGATAAATTAGTTTCTTCTGCTAATTTCCTAATTTCATCTGCTACAACTGCAAATCCCCTACCAGCTTCTCCAGCCCTAGCTGCTTCAATAGCTGCATTTAAAGCAAGTAAATTAGTTTGTTCAGAAATATCCCTTATAACATTTATTATTTCATCCATTTCTTTAGAACTATTATTTACCTCTTCAAGAGATGTTTTAACATCTTTAGAACTATTATCTATATTATTCATTTGCTTATTGGCATTTTCTATCTTTTCCATACCTTCAGAAGATTTATTAGATATATTTTCAGATATACTATTTATATTTTGGGCATTACTAAACACTTCCTCTACTTGGGCAGACATTTCTTCCATGGCAGATACTATTCCTAAAATTTCTCTTAATTGCTCATCTGAACTATAAGCAATTTCTCCAGATGATTCTGCTATACTACTGGAGGCATGAGCTGCTTCTTCTGATACTGCTGTTAATTCTGCTGCAGCTGCTGCAACTTGTTCTGAAGATAAATTTATGGCTTTTGCAAATTGTCTTAAATTATCTGTTAAAACTTTGTGGGCTCTAGTCATATCTCCTATTTCATCTTGTCTATTTAAATTTTTACTATCCATATCTTTACTAATATCTAATTTAGATATATTTTCTATATGCAAAGTAGCTTCCCTAATGGGATTTACAATTGAATTACTAATAACAAAAGAATAAACTATACCTATAATAATAGCTACTCCTACAATAATAGATATGTATCTAAAAAGTTTATTTAAACTTCCTAATATTTCATCTGTATCAATTGCTACTCCTATAGACCAATCTTTTTCTTTTAAGGGTGCATAGCCTGTATGCTTTTCTATACCTTTAAACTCATAGGTTGCTACTCCTGTTTCCTTGTCTACCATTTTTTGAAACATATCCGCAATGTCTTTGTTTTCTTCTTTCCCTTTTAAATATATTAATTTCATTTCTCCACTTTCCACAAGCTCTTTATCTCCATAAGTTAAGGCTTCACCTTTTTCATTTATTAAAAATGCATTTCCTGTTTCTCCCATTTTAATATCTTCTACTATTCCATATAATTGTTCAACTTCTTTAAAGCCTACTAATACTCCTACGGTTCTTCCGTTTTCATCTATAATAGGGGTAGATACAGCTATTTGCCTTGATGCAGTTGCTCTATTCATAAATGGCTCTGTTAAAAAGCTTTCACCTTTTTTTGCTCTTTGAAAATATTCTCTGTCTTCTACATTTAAGTCTTTTCCATTAGTAAATATTATTATACCATTTAAATCCACTATACCCATATCTATGTAATCAAGTCGAGCCATTTCGTCTTTTAAAACCTGAAGCTTTACATCTAATTCCACATCTGGATCTTTTATTTTTTGATATTTAGCCACAGATTCAATATTTAAAATATATTTACTAATTCTTTCATCAGCTAAACTTGCTGCATCTATGGCTTTATTCAATAGCATATCATCTGTAGAAGAGTATATGCTTATTTCAAAAAACTTATAAGATAAAGTTCCCATGGCTATAATTATTAAAATAATAATTAATAAATTAAAAGTGGCCATTCTAGATTTTAAACTTTTAAACTGAAATGGAGTTTTGGATTTCTTTTTAGACTTTGGATCCTTTGGTTTTTTTGGTTTTTTTTCAGCTTTAAATAAATTCTTCAAATTCCATTTAGGCTTCTTTTCTTTCATAGTATCCCCCTTTATTGTTATAATTATATAGTCTAATACAGTTTTAATTATATCATATTTTTCAAAGAAATTTCACTGAAATCAGTGAAAATTCTTAAATTCCCTCAAGTTTATATATTATATTTGAAAATTTAGTACTTTTTGCCGATATGTATTTTAGGAGGGAGGATATTTATGGATGTGAAAATACTAGAAGAAGTTTTTTGAGGATATAGTAAACTTGCTGTAGTCGTTGACTCAGCTTTTAAGAAATTAAATTTAAATTATAATTTTGAAATAATCGGAAATCCCAATTTATTTAAAAACCATAAAATAGAAAACCCCCCTGCATTAATAATTAATGGGAAGATTTTAGTAGAAGGATATGTACCAAATTTAGAAGAATTAATAGATATTATTGAGGAATATATGAAGGACCTTTTATAATACTATTAAATATTTTCTGCAATAAAATATTCGTAAAAAAATCCCTGTATGATAAAATAATTTTATCATACAGGGCAAGTAGATTCCCTTATCAAAAATGCCCTAAAAACAAAGCTTTTTGCATTTTTGCACCTGTGGTGGGGAATATAAATAGAGGGTTATGCTAAACTATCTTAATCTAATAAATAGTCTACTATATCAATAATTTTGTTATTTTCTATATATACTTTTGGCACTCTTCTACTAATACCTGAAAGGATTTCGTTTCTATTAGTATCAGCATATGCTGCTACTTCTATTAAGGATATATTGTCTTCAGGACCTTCACCTATTAATACTGCTATATCTCCAACTTTAGCTTCTGGAATATTGGTTAAATCTATCATCATTTGGTCCATGCAGATTTTCCCTATAATAGGAGCTCTTTTTCCTAATACACTAACTTCCCCTTTCTCTTGAATACATCTTAAATAGCCATCTGAATAGCCTACAGGAAGAGTCCCAACTATGGTTTTCTTTTCAGCTACAAAAGAGTAGCCATAACCTACTCCTTCTCCCTTTTCTATTTCTTTAATATGGGCAATTTTAGTTTTAAAGCTCATAACAGGTTTTGTACTTTCTCTACCTACATAATCTGGCTGTCCTCCGTACAAATAGGAGCCTACCCTTACCATGTCTAAATGGATTTTTGGATATATTACCATTGCAATACCATCACAAATGTGTTTAATAGGTATATTTATATTTCTAGATTCTAATTTATTAATTACTTCCATAAATAATTCACATTGTTCCATATCTGTTTCTGTAGTTTTTAATGCTAAATGGGTAAAAATCCCTTCTATTATTACATTGTCTAATTTAGATATTTCCTC
>JAAZMA010000009.1 GCA_012799055.1 Tissierellia bacterium | reverse complement strand
TAAAATATAGCAATTATACCTTTCCATAAAGTGCTAGAACGGAATCCTGGGACAAAATTAATAAACAACAATTTAAAGACTCCTTTCAAATAACTATATATTAATTATAACATATTTTTTTCATAAATTAATACATATATTAAAAAAGCCTCGACTAATGTCGAAGCTTTCTAATTATATATATTTGTCTAGGATTTTTTCCAATTGGGACTTGGATTTAAGCCCTACCATATCTTCTACAATTTTACCATTTTGAAATATTTTAATAGTAGGTATACTCATTATTCGATATTCTCCTGATATTTCTGGATTTTCATCTACATTTATTTTAACAAATTTAACTTTACTATTATATTCTTCAGATAGTTCATCTAATATAGGGCCTAAAGCCTTACAAGGGCCACACCAAGGTGCCCAAAAATCTACTAATACAGGTAAATCATTTTCTAAAACCTCTTTATTAAATTGAGTTTCATTTATTTCTTTCATTTAAAATCTCTCCTTTAAATATTTTTGTTCTTATTTTTCTTTATTTGTCTATCATTAATAAAAGACATAATATATGATACTAATAATAATCCTATGGCTAAGTAGAGTTTTGGCCGATTATCCTCTATGGGACAAGCGCCAGGGGGTAATCCTCTAGTAGAAATAAAAGATTTATATAATCCATATCCTGCTACTAGCACACCAATATAAAAGATATAATTACTTATTTTCTCTAAATTTTTCTTCATTGAGTCTATCCCCCTATATCTATATATATTCCATTACTACTAAATTTCCTTCATCAAAATATTCATCACATTCTTCACAATAATATTTAATGCTTACTTTATTATTGCATTTTTTGTGAACTACCGTTCTATTACAATCCTCTAAATACTTATTTGCCCAAATTATCATAGAATTAAACACATGATTAAAATCTCTTCCTTTTTTTGTAATTATATACTCATATCTTGGGGGATGTTCACTATACAATTCTTTAGATATAAGCCCATTTTCTGTTAATAGTTTTAATCTATCAGAAAGTATATTTGTAGGAATTGAATCTAAAGACTTCTCTAATTCTTTAAAAGTATTTATATTTTTATAAATTCTATGGAGAACTAACATGGTCCATCTATCTCCAAGTATATTAAGGGTTTGAGCTAAATTGCAATCTAAATCATAAGTGGGCTTCATAATATCACCTCTGTTTTATAAAATTATTTTGCATCGTTTATTAAGCTTTCCATAGTTTCCTTATCTATTGCTCCAGGCACATAGTATTTTACATTTCCTTCTTTATCTATTATAAAAGTATTTGGAAAGGATTGTATATAGTATTTAGCTAAAACTTGCCCTTCCTCATCAAATACTACTGGAAAAGTATATCCTTCATCTTCTAAAAATTTAACTATATGATCTATATCTCCTTCACGACCTAAATTAGGACCAGCTACACCTAAAATCACCACATCTTCAGAGTTTAAATTATTTTCATTATAAATCTCTTCTATATAGGGCATTTCCATTCTACATGGGGGACACCAAGTTCCCCAAAAGTTTAAAAATACAACTTTTTCCTTATAGTCACTTAAAGTATGCTGTTCCCCATATTGATCTACTAAGGTAAAATCTGGTGCTGGAATTTTTTCTTCCTCTTCCTCATCTTCTGTTTCTTCAGATTCTATACCAACAATATTCTCCTCATTAGTAGAATTTGCATTATGTTGTTCTGCATCTTGACTAATTTCAGTATTTGTTTTTCCTATATTTTTTAATTGTACCATAATATTATCTATTCCACCTAAAGCCATTACCAAACCAACAATTATTAATAAAGCTCCTCCTGCTTTTTGAATTTTATCCATATGGAGTTTTAATTTATCTAAATGTTCAAATAGTCTATCATAAAATAAAGCAATTATTAAAAAAGGTAAAGTAAAACCTAAAGTGTATACCAATATTAATAAATTTCCTGCTAACATACTTCCAGCACTAGATGCCATTATAAGCACAGAAGCAAGCATTGGTCCAACACATGGAGTCCAACCAAAGCTAAAGGTAAATCCCAATATATAAGCAGTTAAAGGCTTCATCTCTTGAACTTCCATATTAAATTTCTTTTCCCTTTGAAGAAATGGGAGATTTAAATACCCTGAATAAAAAAGTCCCATAATAATTATTATAATTCCACCAATTTTGCCTAATAAATTTTTATTAATAGCAACAAATTGATTTAATGCATTTAATGAAGACCCTAGTATGAAAAAAGTTGTAGATATACCTAATACAAATAAAATTGTATTTATTAAAATAGGGCTATTTTTAACCCCAACTTCTCCCTCTTTTAAATCCTTAATACTGCTTCCAGATAATATTGCCAAATATACTGGTAAAATTGAAAGTACACAAGGTGAAAATAGAGAAAGTAATCCCTCTATAAACACTACAAATACATTTACAGAGCCCATATAAAATACCCCCATTTCTTTTATTTTTGTAACTTCATTTTTTAAAGTTACTTTATATTATAAAGTCTGTTTCAAAATAAGTCAATATGAATTTTAAAAATTCCCCCTCGTAAAATTTCCCTATTTTTTTATATAGTTCTACTATTTGATCCCTATTATCCTGTTATTTATAGTATAATCCTTAGAATAAAAAACATCAAACCAAGTTTAATAAAAAATATTTTTAGTATAAATCTATTTTCTATTTTACCATTTACCAATCTAGCTCTAATACTTTATATAATAACTATAAATATTTCTTTATTTCTTTTACAGATAATACTTTCCCTGTAGATACAACTTTATTATTAATTACCAGTGCTGGAGTAGTCATTACTCCATAACTTACTATTTCTTTTAAATCCCCAACTATTTCAATATTTGCATCTATATTTAATTCTTCCAAAGCTGTTTTAAGATTTTTCTCTAATTTTTCACATTTAGAACAACCAATACCTAGTATTTTTATTATCATTTTTATACCTCCTATACAAGTAAATACCCTATAAAATTAAGCCCATATCCTACAATTATTATTCCTATTGTTACAATAATTACAAAGGTAGCTAGTAATTTAGGTTTTACTACTTTACTTAACATAATTAAAGAGGGAATAGATAAAGTCGTAACTCCCATCATAAAGGATATAACTGTACCAATCCCCACTCCCTTAGTAATTAAAGCCTCTGCTATGGGAATGGTACCAAATATATCAGCATAAATTGGTATCCCAATAAATGTAGCTATTAAAACTGAGAATGGATTCCCTTTTCCTAAAATCTTCTCTATTATAGATTGAGGTATCCAATTGTGAATAGTGGCTCCTATACCTACCCCAATTAAAATATAAGGCCAAACTCTCCCTACTATATCCTTTACCTGGTTTTTAGAAAATTCTATCCTATCTTTATGTGTCATTTTTTCCACTTCCATATCTACACCTTCTACACCCCAAACAAAGCCCTCTACATACTTTTCCATATTTAAATTATTAATTAAAATTCCGCCTACAATTGCCACAATTACACCTACAACTACATAAATTATTGCTATTTTTGAACCAAAGAAGGACATTAATAACATAAGAGATGCTAAATCTACCATAGGAGAAGATATCAAGAATGAAAATGTAGCTCCTAAGGGAAGTCCCGCTGATACAAATCCTACAAAAATAGGAATACTAGAACAAGAACAAAATGGTGTTAAAATCCCTAGCAAAGCACCAAGAATATTTCCTTTAGCACCCTTAATTCCTCCAATTATTTTCTTAGTTCTCTCTGGTGGAAAATAAGATTGAATATAAGATATTATGAAAATCATCACTGAAAGAAGTATGAAAATCTTAATAGTATCATAAATAAAAAAGTGAACACTTCCACCTAATCTGGTTTCCATTGATAATCTGAAAACTTTCTCTACTAATAATTCTACTAAATCCCAAAGCCATTTCATTTTCAATAACTGATTATTTAACCAAGTAAATATCCCCATTAAAATCACCGCCTATTGTTATTTACATATATTTGCTAATTCAATATATTTTGCTGCAGCTTTACTTTTCTCTAAATCAGATTTTAAAACTGGATATTCTTCTATATTATCAACTATTTTTTCTAATATTTCTTCAAATAATTTGTCCTCCATATTTAAGGAATAAAACGTATATTGCTCCTTTTTTTCATCTTTTACCAAGCCCATATCCCTAAGCCTCGCTAAATGCTTTGATACATTAGGCTGGGATACACCAGTTATACCAGTTAATTGACATACGCAAAATTCATTATGATATAAAAGCACCATTATTCTAAGTCTTGTTTCATCTGAAAGTAATTTAAAATAATTTAATAATTTATCCATATTATCCTCCTATCTTAAAACCATCTTTTCTCCTACTATTTCCTCCCAAGCATTAAAAATAGGTCTGATTATTTTAGGTCCTATTTTAGAAATAATCACTAATTCTGAAATATTTTCACCTTTGTTTGTTGGCTTTATATCTATGAGTTTATTTACCACATCTACTTGCTTCCATCCATCCTTTAATTTTACAAAACCTTTTATTCTATAGCTGTCTTCTTTTATAATATCTAGAAACTTTATTAGTTTTTCTTTAGAAACTTCTCCATCATAAGTTAAAGTCAAAGTCTTTGGTCTGTTTTCTGGAGTATTAATAGTGTCCTCTGTTCCAAGCCAATCTTTCTCTAAAAGATCTTTTTCTAAAAAATTATAATCAATTTTCCCATTTATTGATTCTACTATTTCTACATTACTATTAATCTCTCTAATTTTTTCTTTAACTTTTTCAATTTCCTCTTTATCTACTAAATCCACTTTAGAAAGAATAACTAAATGACAAAATTTCAACTGTCTTTCTACAGTTTCAATATCCTCTACTTGTTCTAAAAAGTTAACCCCATCTACTATACAAATAGCACCACTGTAGTCATATACATCCCCTTTAGCCACCTGTACTGCTTCTAAAAAATCCCCTATATTAGATGGGTCAGCAAGACCTGAACTTTCTACAAAGACGTATTCCATATTTCTATCTGCCATTTCTACTAAAGCAGAAACAAAGGATAATTGTAAACAAGAGCAAAAGATTGAACCCCTGTTAATTTCAACTAATTCCATTCCTTCTTTTTCTATTATGGTTCCATCTATCCCTACTTTACCAAATTCATTCATTATAACTGCTACCTTTTTTCCATCTAAATCTTTCAAAACATTAGTAAGAAAAGTTGTTTTTCCAGAACCTAAAAAACCTGTAAGTAAATATAATTTTGCTTTATTTGCCATATATATTCCTCCTT
>JAAZMA010000289.1 GCA_012799055.1 Tissierellia bacterium | reverse complement strand
TTGTTTGGCCTTGTTCCAATTTTATTTGGCTCTGCTCCAGTCTTGTTTGGCCTTGTTCCAAATTGTCTACTTTTCCATTTAATTTTCTAAGTTCCTCTAGCACTATTTTTTGAAATTCTTCATTGGTCATTTTCATACCCCCAATCTCAATTTCCTAGTTATAATATTATATCATAATTAAAATATAGTTAGGCAATTAATTATTTTATTTTTCCAGATAAATTAGATGGATATCTAGACTGTTTGTCCTCATCTATTCCAATTGATAAGTTCCCCCCTGTCTTGATATAAATATGTGAAAAGAACAATAAGAAATAAGCCGAAAGTCAAAGGCCCCAATGGGTTTTGGAAAATAGCAAAATAAATGGTTTGCAAAAAAGAATCTTGATACTTAATTGATGAATCTGTCTCAGCATACATAATACCTTTTGACTCAAGTCCGTTAATAAACTCGTTTGTTTTATGCTCAGATTCTGCAAAGATTGTAATTTGCGTTGATAAATTTGATTTATCATAAAGGTGAAAGGGAAATATTTTATAATTGTAAGTATTAAGTGGAAATTCAAAATAATACTCATCTGTAGTATGGTTGGTGATAGGTTCTTCTAAAGCATTGAATGTTTTTACATCTAAACTTTTATTTAAGCCAATCTCTGTAGATAGATATTTACCATCTTGCAGATACCAATAGTATTCAGGCTTATTTTCTTCGTTGGGATCAACAAAAGAAAGTCTAAAACTTACTTAAGTGCTATTAGACAATTCCATAAGCTCATATTTTACGAGTTCTGTATCATCTACACCCAAAAGGTTTATTTTTTTATTGGGTTCGTGATATGTGTTGTAAGGATTTAAAACAATAGATACAATATCAATATGTACCTTAGTTTTGCTTATTTGGAAAATTGAATAGGAAATTAACAGCAATAAACAAATGATCAATATTTTTCACTTTTTATTCAACTTGATTCCCCCTCATTACCTTAAATCTGGAATATTCATTTTTTCTATATCTTCATTTATTTTAATCTTTTTTCTGCTAATAAAATAAATCACAATAAAAATAATAGTAGGGATATTTACAAAAAAGAAATAACCAAATATTTCTCCAACAGATACACTACGTGTCCAAAGAGAAAATACTGTATATAAGGATCGGAGAAAAGTTAATATAGGCAATACTAATCCCATAAATTTATCTTTCCTCTTCGACAGAAATACCTGTAACAAAACCATAGCTATAAATAATAAGAAAAAAACTATAAAATTTTTCATTGAAATACTTTTCATGATTAACCCTCCTTCTTGACCTTTTTATACTCATTAATTAAAATCTTAGCAGTATGAAAATCAATCTTATCGTTAATTGCCATTCTTTTAATTAATCCAATATAAGGATCTTCAGACTCATTTTCGCTTATTTGAATCTTTTGTATTAGTTTATCAAGTCTTAGCCTAACTGTAGGATAAGTTACATTATATTCTTTTGCTATTTCTTTTAAAGAACCAGATGCCAATATGAATTTTTTAATAAATACTATATCTTCATCATCAAGATTTTCCATCCATTCAGGAACTATTTCTATAGACATAAGTCATACCTCCTTTAATAATATTAAGTATACCATTTAATATTATTAAAGTCAATGTTAAATGGTAACCTTAATTATATTATAAGGATTTTAGGGATTTCTTAGGAACTATCTTATTTAAAATAAAAATAACCCACTGGTTAAAAAATTATAGACTTTAAACCAGTAGGTTCTAATTTTTATAATAGTTCTTATTTGTTTTCAATATATTATGCTACCATTTCATTATAATTTACGTTAAAAACCTCTGCCTTATTTTTCTTTATTTCATCTATCATGGTTTCTAATTCTAAGGCTATTTTAGTATCCAAAGAATATTCGCCACACTAACTGCAGATATTAGCAGGCACTTTTTTATAATAATTATTCCTTCTCCTAAATTATAAATACTACAATAAAAATACGCCGTAAAGCAAATAATTCAGTGTATCATTTTGAAGCCTTTATCCATTATTTTTCTTAAGTCTTTTTCCTATTGGAGTTATAAAAAATAAGAAAAAGAGAAAAAATGAAAAAAGTGATAAATACAAAAAGTTACCTGTATCAAAGTAGCGAAAACCCATAAATCCTAGGAAACCCCGTCTTCTTTGTTCATTATTCACCATAATAACATCCCACTTCATAATAAGATTTTTCTTTGCTACGCATAATACTATCACTGTACGTTAAATATGTATGATGTGCAATATAAAAAACTTGTATCAATTAATAACGAAATCTCTTGTAGTATAATTTATATATTTACTTTTTTCTTTTTGACAGTAATTTGCATAATAGCCCCAATTACAATAAACAAGAGAATTATACCAAGCCAAATTTCCAATCCAGGATGATATCTAAATCTATATATTTCTCCAGCTTTCCTAATTTTAATTTGTATTTACATCCCCTTATCTATGTCCTATATGCAGGCTTTGTTTCCAATATCTTTTATTATCTTTATAATTAATAGTTTATTCTTTGAATTTCCCTTTTAAGATCATTTACTCTATATTCCAATGCCACTATAGGATTTAAATTATATTTTAACAATAATTCTCTAATATATTTAATATCCTCATCTTCAGGTATATTATGTTCATCATATAGTCCTTCATTCCAATGAAGATGAATATAGTCTATGTATTCACTTAACTCTTTTACCCATTTTTCTAAAGGTTCATTTGTCTGCAATTTTGCATGGCCTATATCTAAGCATATACTTATATTAGGTAAATCTATAGTTTCTATAAGTTCTTTTAATATCAACGGATTATCTTCAAAAATATTTTCCAAAAGAATTTGTCCCTTAAATTCCTTTATCTCTTTTAAAATACTATGCCAAAAATCTCTATTTCCCTTATTATTTAAAAATCTAATATTTGGCTCCTTAAGCCAAGGATTTATTTGACTATGAAAAATCACATAATCCATATCTAATTCTGTGGCTATTTTTAGAGTTTTAAAATATTTTTCATAGCTTACTCTTCTAATATCCTTATCTGGACTAACTGGTTTTAAATCTAAAAATGGCCCATGAAGGGATTTAGTATATGGAAAATCTAGTAATAATTTTTTATATTCAATTACTAAGTGTTTTATTTCATCATCACTTATATTTGGTTTAACAAAATCTTGTATCTCTACTCCTATATTTAAATTTTGAAATTCCATTGGAGAAAATTCTTCTATATTAGATACACATTTGACTATTTTCAAGTTTATTGCTCCCTTCCTCTCCACATTCCAATACTAAATAAAATTAACATTAATATAAAGGAAATTAGCATTGCACTTTCTACACTCATTAAATGGATAACTATTACTAGATTTGCCATAGGTAAAAAAACAATTGACCTAGGAAAAATGGATGGTAATTACTAATTTTGTAATTTATTATCATAATAGCAATTTGTATAAAAATGACTATAATACCAATAAAATGGCTAAAAATAAGATTTACAAAAAAACTACCTCCTGATTTCCCCATTTCATTTCCCCCTTATTTCCATAATATTAATTTAATAAACTTAATATATTAAATAACTTTATAATTCAATTATATATGCTAATTAAAACAAATGTAAGTTTTATTCCATATAATATAATAAAATCCAGCGGTACTATTAGAAACTCTACTAATACCACTGGATTCTTGCACGTTTTTAAACAAAATATACGGATTTTATGACATTTTTGCTAATTCTATTAATTTTTCTTCTATATAATCATGTAGTTCTTTATCTCCTATGCTTACCTTACCTTCTTCATACAGATTAGGCATTACTCTAAAAAAATTAATAATCAGTTTATTGCCACTGATAATATATTCATCCATATGACCAGGAACAAAAATTACTTCTATTTCATCATATTGTATATTTTCATTTATACTATTTATTTTAGCTACATAATTGTTTAAATTTAATAATTTTAATGGCTTAACCATCATATTGGTAAATTCTAGGTCTTCTAACATCCACATATTGTTATTCCAATATTTCCTATCCTTTTTGCTTTGGCTATTTATCATTTCCCTATTGGAAATAGCACTAAGGACTTTTCTTACAGATTCCTTGTCAAATCCTTCACCATAAAAATAATCCATTTCAGGAAAATCTGCAATACTTAATATATAAGATTCTCCCACCTTTTGCTTTTCACTAGTTGCTTGCCAATAATATAACATAGCTTCTACAACATCTAAATTGGTTCTAATTCTTTTAATCATGCTAACACTCCTTGTATACAATAGTATTGTTTGTTAATTCTTATACTATTATATACCTATTTTAAATTAATTAATATATAATATTAGAGATTCCAAATTCTTGCATAATTTCTTTTAAACCCTCTTCAATTTCTTCTCTAGAGAAATTATTTTTCTCTAAACATTCATCATCTAAATTATTTAATCTTTCATAAAAATCTAGTGCTAATTCCATATATCTTTTATTATTAATTTCTAATTGGTCAAATAACATATTTTCAGCCTCATTTATTTTCCCTTGACTTAATAATATAAGTAATTCTTTATGAATATAATCAGTTTCAGTATACTTTTCTTCAATTGGTAATTCATATACTGTAGTCTCTTTATTTAAAAAAGTTTTTGCTATAAATCTTATTAAATCCCTAATCATTCGCATTATATAGTCCTGTTCAAACATATAGTATATCCCAAACCTTTCTATATAAATTAGAACATGCCAAAGTTAAAAACCAAAATTTTATTCTTAAAACTTAAACTTTAAAAAATTAATTTTTTTTCTATTTCAATTTCACTAGCTATGCTTTTCATATTTCCCATATCAATAACACCTGTATCCATTTCCATTGCACTAGCAACCCCACAGGCTGCAGCAATTTTTAGCATATATTCAAAATCATATTGTCTAAGCATGGAAATAGCAAAACCTGCCATCATAGCAGAACCTGCACCATTGGAATTTACTTCTTTAATACTAGGTACATTTATCTTGTAAGAGTACCCATCATAAACTACTATAGCACCGGCTTTACCTAAGGATACTACCACCATTTTTACTCCATTTTCTATAATATAAGTACAAGATTTGATTATATCCCTTTCATTGGTCATTATAAATCCCATATATTCCTCTAATTCATCCCTATTAGGTTTAATTAAAAAAGGGGCTGCATGTATTCCATACCTTAAAGCTTCCCCAGATGTATCTAATAAAAATGTTTTATCCTCTTCTTTTGCCATAAGTATTAAATCCTTATATATATCTGTAGGCAATTCTCTGCTAATCTTTCCAGAGGCACAAATAATTTTTGTCTCCTTTATTAATTCTCTGTATAATTCATAAAATTCCACTACTTCATCATTGGATAAATGCGGAGACCTTTCAGAAATTTCAGTTTCAATTCCATAATCAGTTAATATTTTAGTATTAGTTCTAGTTTCCTCTTCAATAAAAACAAATTCACTATTTATATTCATATTATTTAATATTTCCAACACATATTCTCCATTTCGTCCACCTAAAAAACCAGTAACCTTTATAGGCTCATTAAAGGATTTTATTATCTTTGCTATGTCCAATCCCCATCCCCCAGGAATATATTGAGTATCATAAGCAGTGTAAGATTTTCCAATTTCAAAATTTTGTATAAAATATCTTCTGTCTAATGATGGATTTAAATCAATGGATAGAATCATAAACTCCACCCCTTTCTTATAAACTATATACTCCCATAATTCTAAATAAAAACCTATAATATTCAATTCCCCACTTTATCTATCATTACTAACTAATTTTACAACTTTATCTTCCTCTTGAGAGAAATCAAAATCCTTATCTGGTATTATTTCTTTAAAAATTCTATAATCTTTATTAGAAAATATCATTAAATAATCCTGCCCCTTATGGGAATATTTTAAAATAGTATCTCGTCCCCTACTTTCTTCCCTAGAAAAATATTCTATATCTCTTACATTTATTTTTAATAAATATACCTTATTACGAATATCAATAGGTTTGTTAATTACAGGAATGAAAGGAAAAAAGTGTAGTACCCCATCTTTAAGCCATAGCTGTAAACTCCCTTTCAAAATCCCCACATCACCATCTTTATAGTATACTATTCGGGTTTCTATTGGAATATCTATTTCCGATTTGATTTTTTTATATATATTAGAAGACTCTTCTATAGACTGGGAGATTGCCTGTTCTTCTCTAGCTATTTTATTACTGGTTCTTTTAATTATGATAAATAGTATACCACCTATGGACACAATTAGTGGCAAAAATATTGTTGGGTATTCAATTATTAATAGTAATAACAATAATAGTATAATAATTATAGCACTTCTCAAATAACCCCTCCCCAATAATACTAGTCCTATAATATAAATTTCTACATTAATTCTCAAAATCCTCTTTTTTATAAAAAATTTAGCGAAAATTTTTATACTTGTAGGAGGTTGCCCCTCTTTGTATCTTAAATATTTTCTTCTCTATATTTATCATATACCTATTTAACTAATCTAACAAGATTTAAACATTATGATTTCAATACTTTCAATTATGGAGTTTTAGTATATCTATCTGCAATAGAAGAAGCAGCATAGGAATTTGGTTTAGTTTCACAAGCAAATCCACAAGCCTTTATCCAACCCACTATTTCAGGAATTAATTTAGATGTTTGACCATTTTTTCCAGCATCTACATGGATACTTATTCCAAAATCTATACCTTCTTTTTCTAACATCTCAGAAAGTTTAATTGCTATATCTAAACTAATACTTGTTTCGTAAAATAATTTTTGACTTATATTGTTTATTTTTTTGACTCTTTTTATATCATAAAAAAATATACCCCCATTACCTATTCTATGTATTGCTACAACAACTACAGTTTTTGTACATTTGAAATTTTGACTAAAATTTTGACTATCTGTCCCCACAGAAATATTATAAATACTTTCTGGTGACTTAATTATGAAGTCTTTAATTATATCTATCATTTTTTCATGAGAAACCTTGCCATAAGTAGGACTATACATTTTTACCCCTTCCTTTTATAATAAATAATCCAAAGCCTATTAAACTTAACAATGTAAAACAAACAATTATTAAAAATCCTAATATATAATATTTAGTTACTGCATTAGATAAAAAAATGTTTAAAAAATTTTTTAAATGCTTATACTTTTATAATCCCCGTATATTAATTCTTATACTATTAATATTACACCATAATTCAAAGTTTTCAAAATATATTTTATAATTATGAAAAAGACCTTGAAAATCATTCTCATTTAGTTTATAATCATTTTCTATAAGAATTTAAGGAGGATTTGTATGAAAAATATATATTTTATATCTGATACCCATTTTGGCCATTGGTTTGCAGTATGGTTTTGGAATAGACCCTTTAAAAATATAAAAGAAATGAATAGTGCTTTAATTGATAATTGGAACAGTAAAATAACAAATAAAGATTTAGTTGTAATAGTTGGAGATTTTTTTGCAGGAAATAAATTGTTTTCTAAATATCTTTTAAGAAATTTAAATGGAGAAAAAATATTAATAAAGGGAAATCATGATTTTAAATTTAGATATAAAAAACTATTAGATTCTAAAGACATTAAAATCTATAACAAGATGGAATTCTCTTTAGATAATAATCACTTTATATTAACCCATAAGCCAATGAAAAATGTACCTAAAGGTGTTATAAATATACATGGACATCATCATAGAAAATTGCTACCTTCAAAATATAGAAAAGATAGATATTTTAATGTGGCAGTAGACCACAATGATTATAAACCTGTGTCTATTGATGAAATTGTGGAACATAGATTAGGTGAGGCTAAGGTGGATAAGTTTAGTATTATTGAACAAATTAAATATTCTAGTTTAAATAGAAAATACGCCATTGTTATGGCATAGTGAAA
Source organism: Tissierellia bacterium (assembly GCA_012799055.1). Taxonomy (GTDB): domain Bacteria; phylum Bacillota; class Clostridia; order Tissierellales; family Tepidimicrobiaceae; genus JAAZMA01. Next base: position 2,174 of record JAAZMA010000289.1, on the reverse strand, counting down.
AAATTCATCAATATAATAGGGACATGTGAAGATTACTTACAACCCTAAAATAATTAGGAGCCTGAAATCATATATTTTGATTCAGGCCTCTGTCTATTTTTTCATCAACGATAAATTTGGTGTTTTTTCAGCAGTCCTATAATATACTATTTTTTATTTCTTAATTTTTTAGACTTACTCCAGTTTTTAAATTTTTTATTATCCTTCATTTGTTCATTATCGACTATTCCATGTTCAGCAGCTATTTCATAATTCATTTGATTGAAAAAATTTTCATCAATTTTATTTTTCTTTTTATTATCCATTTAAATCACCTCATATTTATTTTTTCTATATTAAAAATAACAATACAAGGTAATTAAAGGATATGGGCAAGGGAATTTTGTTGCTATTTTAAGATAATATAGTTTCTATGGCTATATTAATTCCTTTTACTATATTTTCTAATGACATACTTGGGGCGTTTTTTTCTATAACTTGTTCTGGAATATAGGGAATGTGAATAAATCCTCCTTTCATCTTAGGATATTTTTTATCTATATTATATAAAAGTCCATACATTATATGATTACATACATAAGTGCCAGCTGTATTGGAAATTGCTGCAGGAATATTTTCCTTCTTCATTTCTTCTACTATTTTTTTAATAGGTAAATTTGAAAAATATGCATTCTCTCCATCTTCGAATATTATTTCATCTATGGGTTTGTTTCCTTTATTATCTGGTATTCTAGCATCTGAAATATTTATAGCTACTCTTTCTACAGTTATTTTATCTCGTCCTCCCGCTTGTCCTATGGATATAACTACATCTGGTTTTTCTTTTTCCAAGGCATTTTCTAATATATCTATGGATTTTCCAAATACTGTTGGCAATTTTAATTTAATTATTTCAGCTCCCATTATTTCATTATCTAATTTTTTAATTGCTTCTAGGCTTGGATTTATTACTTCTTCACCAAAGGGTTCAAAGCCTGTAACTAATATTTTCATTTGTAATTCCTCCTATTCTAATTAGGAAATAATTGGAAAGTTCCCATGGTATCTGCTTGAATCATAGCTTTTTCATATATGGTTTTAGGATAATCTAAATATTCTAAAATTGCTATGGCATTTCTACTATTACAGGGACCTTCTCTTAAAATATAGTCAAATATCATATCTTTGTCTTTAATAGTTTCCTTAAAATGATAATTATCATATTTATCATTTACTAAAGTGGTCAATTCTAAATCGTGGGTTGCAGCTATGACACAGACATTTCTATTACTCATATAGTCTAAGGAGGCCGTAGCAGCACTAATTCGTTCTGCAGTATTGGTGCCTCTAAATATTTCATCTAGAATACAAAGTATTGGCTCATTGGAATTTATTGAGTCTATTACTCTTTTTAAAGCCTTGGCTTCAGCCATAAAATAACTATCTCCATCTACAATACTATCTGTAGTGCCTATGGAGGTAAATAGCCTGAAATAAGATGAACTATAATCCTTTGCCAATACTAGATATAATGTTTGGGCAAAAATAGCATTAATGCCAATGGTTCTTAAAAATGTAGATTTACCAGAAGCATTTGAGCCTGTAATTAATGCTCCTTTATTATTAAATTCAAAGGTATAAGGAACAGGGTCTTTTAATAATGGATGGTATAATTCTTTTACCTTTAGATGATATTTAGCGTCTTCTGCTTTTAAGCTAGGTTCAGTATAGTAATTAAGTCCCCATATATAAGATGCTACAGAAATATATGCATCTATTTTCCCAATTATAATAAACATATTAAATAAATCTTCTTTATGTTTATTTAATTGCTTCACAGTTTGATAAAAAACCTTTGGCTCTTTTAAAGCAATCATATTATAATAATCAATTAAAATTTGAATTTCAGTTTTAGATTCTTCATTAAAGTTTATTTTAGAAATATTTTTCTTTATTTTTTTTACCTTCTCCAATAAAATATCTAATTCTTTTTTATCAAATTCTAAATTGTCCATATTTATTTTAGAAATTTTTTCGCCACAAGTAATAAGACTACCTAAATATTTAAAAGTTTCTATTTCCTCAGCTATTTTATATTTGTTTCCATTATAAACAATAGCATTAAGCATAGTAATAAAAATAAATAAGCCTATACCCATTTTAATATCGTAAAATAATAGTACTAAAGGCAATAT
>JAAZMA010000288.1 GCA_012799055.1 Tissierellia bacterium | reverse complement strand
TTTCATCTACTTAACAAAGACTATTATTGTACCTGTGGCCTTAGGTTGAAAATGATTAGATAGAGGGGTATTTAATTAAAGATGGAGATTTTTTTAACATTCATATTACTTATTAAGACTTTTGTTGTTATAATAGATAAATAGAAAGGAGGGTAGTGTTTATTAAATTACATTAAAATTAAAGGAGGATTTGTATGTCTAATAAGTCAACAGCGAATGATGGATTTTTTGAAAGACGTTTCAAATTAAGTGAACATGGCACCGATGTTAAAACTGAAATTTTGGCAGGAATTACTACTTTTATGACTATGGGTTATATTTTAGCAGTTAATCCAGATATATTATCTAGTACAGGAATGGATAAGGGTGGAGTATTTACAGCTACAGCAATATCTGCAATAATAGCCACATTAATAATGGCTTTTTATGCCAATTATCCCTTTGCACTAGCACCAGGTATGGGCCTTAATGCTTTCTTTGCTTTCACAGTAGTGGGTATTATGGGAAAATCTTGGCAATTTGCATTAACGGCAGTATTTCTTGAGGGGATTATCTTTATTATTTTATCATTTTTCAAAGTAAGAGAAGCAATTTTCGATTCAATTCCAATGAATTTAAAAAAGGCAGTATCAGTGGGTATTGGATTATTTATTGCATTAATAGGATTTGTTAATGCTGGAATTGTAGTTCCAGGAGAGGGAATCATAGTAGATTTAGGAAATCTAAAAGCAGCTGGACCCCTTTTAGCTTTAATAGGTTTAATTATTACTGGAGTATTATTAGCTAAAAATATAAAGGGTGCATTATTAATAGGAATGATTATAACTACTATAATAGGTATTCCTATGGGAGTAACTCCACTACCAGAGGGTATGTTAGTACAATTACCTCCATCTGTAAAAGATGTGGCCTTCCAATTTGAATGGGGAGAGATTTTTACTTGGGAAATGTTATTAGTAGTATTTACATTTCTATTTGTAGATGTATTTGACACTGTAGGAACTTTAGTGGGAGTAGCTTCAAAGGCAGATATGTTAGATGAAGAAGGAAGATTAGAAAAAGCCAGTGAAGCATTATTTGCAGACGCAGTAGGAACTGTAGCAGGGGCTTGTTTAGGTACTAGTACAGTAACCACCTATGTAGAATCTGCATCAGGTGTAGCCGATGGTGGTAGGACAGGACTTACAGCACTATCTACAGCTTGTATGTTTTTCTTAGCATTATTCTTCTCACCACTATTTGGCATGATACCAGGAGAAGCTACAGCACCAGCACTAATCTTAGTAGGATTATTTATGATGAGCCCAATAAAAGAAATAGATCTAGAAGACTTTACAGAAGCTATACCAGCATTTTTAACTATAGTTATGATGCCTTTTGCTTATAGTATTGCACAAGGTATAGTATTTGGTATGGTATCCTATGTAATATTAAAACTTTTATCTGGAAGACATAAAGAAGTTTCAGGGGTAATGTATGTATTGGCAATATTATTTATACTAAGCCATATATTCCTATAAAGTAAAAATGAGGCAGCGGGTAGGGTTCTCGCTGCCTTTTATACAATTGAAAAAGGGGGGGAATAAAAATGCCTATTGAAAGAGTTTATAAAGGGAATAGTATATCTGAAGTTGTGGAAATATTGGGACAATACGAAAAAGACGCAAAACTAATAGCAGGGGGAACAGATATAATTATTGATATTAGAAATGAAAAAATAAAACCTAAAGTTTTAATAGATATTTCAAGTATAGAAGAATTAAGAAAGATTGAGGAAAATGAGGACTATATTGAAATAGGTGGGGCTGTTACATTTACCCAAATTGTAGAATCAGAAATTTTTACAAATAATTTATATGGATTAAACAAGGCTTCAAGATTAGTAGGCTCACCTCAAATTAGAAACAAAGGTACCATAGGAGGAAATATTGCCAATGGTTCTGCTGCAGCAGATTCTGTTCCACCATTAATTTGTTTAGATTCTACTCTTATTATAGAAAGTATTAATGGAATACGAGAAATAAAATTAGAGGATTATTATAAAGACCATATTAAAATTAGGGAAAATGAATTAATTACAAAAATTCGCTTTAAAAAGCCAAAGGAAAATCAAATATTATCTTTTTCTAAACTTGGACTTAGAAAGGCATTATCCATATCTAGATTAACCATATCTATTTTATTGGAATTAGATGAGGAAGAAAAAATAAAAAATATTAAAGTATCCAGTGGTGCCTTAGCCAGATACCCTATGAGGGAGTTGGAGGTAGAGGAGTTTTTCTTAGGGAAAACTTTAGATGAAGAAAATATTAATGCAGGAATAATAGTACTTCAAAAATCCATGGACAAAAGATTAGAAGGAAGACCTACATTGCCTTATAAAAGAGTAGCAGTTGAAAGAATGTTAAGAGAGGCTTTGTACCAAGGGGCAAATTTTTTAAATAAGGCGGTGGAAGTATGAAAAAAATATCCTTAAATGTAAATGGAAAGGACTATAATTTAGAAATAGATGAAAATATAAGACTTTTAGATTTATTAAGGGAAGAATTAGGCTTAATAGGAGTAAAAGAAGGCTGTAGTGAAGGAGAATGTGGGGCTTGTTCCATAATCATGGATGGGGAAGTGGTAAATTCCTGTTTAATTATGGGTTTTCAAGCTAATGGAAGCAAGATTATTACCATAGAAGGATTAGAAGAAAATGGGGAAATACACCCAATTCAACAGGCTTTTATAGATGTGGGAGCAGTTCAATGTGGTTATTGTACTCCAGGAATGATTATGGCTGTAAAAGCCTTATTAGATAAAAATCCAGAACCAACCCGGGAGGAAATTAGGGAAGGAATTTCAGGGAATTTATGTAGATGTACAGGTTATAATAAAATAATAGATGCCACAGAAAAGGCTCTAATATATATGAAGGAGGGAGCAAGGTGAAATTAGATATAATAGGTAAAAATATTATTAGAGTAGATGCCCATGGTAAAGTTACGGGAAAGGCCTTGTATCCTGAGGATATTTATATGGACAATATGGCCTATGGTATGACCCTAAGGTCAAAACTCCCCCATGCCTATATTACAGTAGATACTAAAGAAGCTGAAAGGATAGATGGAATTATTAAAATTTTCACCTATAAGGATGTACCAAATAATAGTCATGGTGTAGTATTTAAGGACCATGAAGTTTTCTGTGAAAAAAAGGTTAGAAGAGTAGGGGACCCTATTGCCTTTGTAGTGGGAAAAACTAAAAAAGCTTGTAAAGAAGCCATGGAAAAAATAAAAGTGGAATATGAAGAATTAGAAGGGGTATTTGACCCAGTACTTGCTATGAAAGAAGATTCTCCAAAAATTCATGGAGATAGTAATATAATGTATCATTTTAAAATTAGAAAGGGAGATATAGAGGAAGGTTTTAAACATTCCCATGTAATTGTGGAAAACACCTATAGTACCCATATGGTGGAACATGTATTTTTACAACCTGAGGCTGGAATTTCCTTTATAGATGAAGAAGGAAGGGTTACAGTTGTTGTGGCCACTCAATATCCCCATTATGATAGAGAAGAAATTGCCTCTGCATTAAATTTGTCAGAGGATAGTGTAAGAATTATAAATGCCAATGTAGGTGGTGCCTTTGGAGGTAGGGAAGATATTAGTCTTCAAATACATTTAGCATTGGCTACTTATATACTTGAAATACCTATTAAAACTGTGTACTCTAGAGAAGAATCCTTTGTAGGCCATAGTAAACGTCATCCTATTATTATGAAATGTAAAACAGGAGCAGATAAATATGGAAAACTTTTGGCCATGGAAGCAGAATTAATTGGAGACACAGGTGCCTATGCTTCCTGGGCAGCAAATGTAATGCGGAAAGCAGGAGTCCATATTACTGGACCTTATTATATACCAAATGTAAAAGTAGATTCCTATGGAGTATATACTAATAATCCCTATGCTGGTGCCATGAGAGGCTTTGGAGCCACACAGGTACCCATAGCCCATGAACAGCAAATGGATATTTTAGCAGAAAAATTAGGTTTAGACCCTGTATCCATTAGAATGAAAAATATATTTAAAAAAGGCTCCATTACAGCCACAGGTCAGGTGCTAACAGAATCGGTTCCCTTAGAGGAATGTATAGAAAAGGTGGCAGAAAAAATAGATTTTTCACTGGAGAAGGAGGGGGCTATATGAAAAAAATAGGAAGGGGAATAGGAGTATCTTTTTATGGTACTGGATATGGAAATGGATTTCCAGATGTGTCTAAGGCAAAGGCAGTATTACATGAAAATGGAAAAGTAGGACTATATGTAGGGGCTACAGAAGTGGGGCAAGGGGCTAAAACTATCTTGACTCAAATTGGAGCAGAAACCCTAGGTCTTTCTCCAGAGGATATACTATTTATATCAGAAGACACTAGCCTAATGCCAGATTCAGGTACTGCAGCAGCCAGTCGCCAAACTTATAATACGGGAAATGCCATTAAAATAGCCTGTGAAAACTTTAAAGAGAAATTAATAAATATGGCTCAAAAAGAATTAGGTTTAAATTCCAATAGAGGCTTAGAAGTGAAAAATGGGGAGGTTTATTTAAAATTCTTCCCACAAAAGAGAATTAGTTTTAAAGAATTAGCAAATAAATATGGAGATGGAAATATTGAGGCAGAGGGAGAATTCGTAGCTCAAACTGTGGAAATGGACCTAGAAACAGGTCAGGGGGCACCTTATTGGCCTTACACTTTCAATGCTTGTGGTGTAGAATTAGAAGTAGATACATTAACTGGGCAAATAAATATATTAAAGGCAGTATTTGCTCAAGATGTAGGTAGAGCAGTAAATCCCCACTTAGTAGAGGGACAAATGGACGGTGGCTTTGCCATGGCATTGGGCTATGCACTATTTGAAGATTTAAATTTAGAAAATGGGGAAATAAAAAACAATAAATTTTCCAGATATTTAATACCTACAGCTATGGACATGGTGGATGTGGAAAAAATAATAATAGAAGATCCAGAACCTACTGCCCCCTATGGTGCCAAAGGCATTGGAGAACCAGTAATGATACCCATAGCTCCAGCTATATTAAATGCCATATACGATGCCACAGGAGTAAGGGTAAAGAATTTACCAGCTACACCAGAAAAGTTAAGGAAAATATTAGATGAAGCCAGGTAGGCTCTGCACACCCATTGAATAAGCAGAAGTAGGCTCTGCACACCCATTGAACAAGCAGAAGTAGGCTTTGCACACCAGCTGTTATATGATTTTTAGAAGAGGAGAGGATATTATGTTTGACACAATAAAAATAGCCAATGGTGAAAAGAAAGCACCACTTGTACTAAAAAATGCCAATATAATAAATGTATTTACTAACGAAATTATCCCTGGAGATGTGGCTCTATATAATGGAAAAATAGTTGGAATTGGGGAATATAGTGGAGAAAAAGAAATAGATTTAGAAGGGAAATATCTTTCTCCCAGTTTTATAGATGGACATGTTCATATAGAATCTTCCATGGTAAGTCCAGGACAATTCTCTAAGGCCATAGTTCCAAGGGGAGTTACTACAATAATTGCAGACCCCCATGAAATTGCCAATGTGGCAGGCTTAGAGGGTATAAAGTATATATTAGATAGTAGTGAAAATTTACCACTAGATGTGTATATTATGCTACCTAGTTGTGTACCATCTACTCCCTTTGAAAATTCTGGCGCTATATTAAATGCAGAGGATTTAGAAAAATTAATAGACCATCCAAGGGTATTAGGTCTTGGGGAGATGATGAATTATCCTGGAGTTGTAAATGGAGATAAGGAAGTATTAAAAAAACTTACTATGTTTAAAGAACATATTATAGATGGCCATGGCCCCTTATTAAAAGACAAAGAACTAAATGCATATGTAGGGGCAGGTATTGTAACAGAACATGAATGTTCCACTTTGGAAGAAATGAAAGATAGATTAAGACTGGGAATGTATATTCACATTAGGGAAGGTTCAGCAGCTAAAAATTTAGGAGAATTAATTCAAGGGGTAAATAAGGACAATTTAAGAAGATGTATATTTTGTACAGATGACAAACATCCATCAGATTTATTAGCTGATGGTAGTATAGACCATAATATTAGATTAGCTATTAAAAATGGCATAGATCCAATAGATTGTATAAAAATGGCTTCCCTAAATGCAGCAGAATGTTATGGTTTAAGATGGAGAGGTGCCATAGCACCAAATTATTATGCTGATATGGTAGTTATAGATAATTTAGAGGATTTTAATATTTTAGAAGTATATAAGGAAGGAAAATTAGTAGCAAAGGATAATAAGCCACTATTTAATTTAGAGGAAATAGACTCTTCCTCCATGATGAATAGTGTAAATATAGAAAAAATCACAGAAAAGGATTTAGAAATAAAATTAGAAGGAAGCAAGGTCAATGTTATAAAACTACTTCCCCATAGTTTAATTACAGAAAAAGTAATAAGGGAAGTGGAATTGGAAAAAGGAGTATTTAAACCACAAAAGGATATTTTAAAGGTGGCTGTAGTAGAAAGACATAATAAAACTGGAAATATTGGCCTTGGATTAGTAGAAGGCTTTGGACTTAAAAATGGAGCCATAGCTTCTACAGTAGCCCACGATTCCCACAATATTATAGTAATAGGGGATAATGATAGGGATATGGTAATGGCAATATATGAATTGGAAAAAGTAGGTGGAGGAATTACCATAGTTTCCAATGGAGAAATATTAGATACATTGGCTTTAGAAATTGCAGGATTAATGAGCCAAAAACCTTTAGGAGAAGTAAATGAAAAATTAAATGGAATGTTAGATACTTCTTATGAAAAATTAGGGATAAATAGAGAACACGAACCTTTTATGACCCTATCTTTTATTGCATTACCTGTAATTCCAGATATTAAACTAACAGATATGGGGCTTTTCCATGTGGGAGAATTTAAGTTTATAGACTTAAGTGTTAGTCCTTAGAAAAAAGGGGCGATTATATTGAAAACAACAAAAGACTACTTTCAATTGTTTTTAATTATTTTAATATTTATGTTATTAAATTTTCTAGCTATTTTTTATTTAAATGAAATTTATTTAATTTTAATTTCCATTGTGGTTTTAACTGGAATTTTAGCCATAGTAATTCACAAAAAATTTATTATTGGTGAATTTGACAAGGTGGTAGAATATGTAAACCATGTGGATTTAATGGATTTTTCTAAAGACAAGGACTTACCTATATCTATAAATGTTCAAGAATCTTTAGAAAAACTCTCTAGGGATATGAAAGAAAATTTAAAAGCCCAAGTAGAAATTTCCACAGATTTATTCCATATATGTGAAAAACTTAATGCTGTTTCCCAAGAAAGCTTGGCTTTTACTGAAACCATAGCAGCTTCTGTGGAAACAGCAGATTTAAACACTGTTGAACAATCTAATATGTTAAACAAAAGTAGTGAATTGACTAATCAAGTATTTTCATCCTTAAAAAGTATTGAAGGGGAAATGATAGATAAAATTGAATCCATATCTAATTCCATAAATATGGCGCAAAATGGAATAGAAAATGTAAAATATATAGAAGAAAGAATTAGGCAGTCTAGTGATATGACACAAAAACTATCTAAAGAAATTTTACAATTAAAGGATTATTCTGATGAAATAGTAGGATTAATAGATTTAATTAATTCCATATCAAAGGAAACCAATATGTTATCTTTAAATGCTTCTATTGAAGCAGCTAGAGCTGGAGAACATGGTAAAGGTTTTGGAGTAGTAGCTATGGAAGTGGGGAAATTGGCCAAAGAAACTGAAGAAGTTTCAGTTAAAATTGAAGAAATTATATACAGTTTAATAAATGGAGTAGATTTAATAGTTAAAAATATGGAAAAAGATATGGAATATCAAGATGCCAATTGTTCCATTATTAGTGAAACCAATGAAGAATTTGCCAATATTGTGGAGGAACTTAATATAGGCAAGAATAGTTTAGAAGATATTAAAGAGGCCACAGAAAAAAATAACAAAACAATTGAAGAGGTAAATGCCAA
>JAAZMA010000139.1 GCA_012799055.1 Tissierellia bacterium | reverse complement strand
ATAAATTTAAAAGCTAAAATTTATACACCGAGATAGGATTATTAATATAGTCTTTATATTTAGTTTTAATATTATCTACTAATACTACTAAATTCATTGTTAAGTTTTTCATTTTTCCTACCTCCTCTTTTTACTTATTTTTTACCAGTATATTCCTAAAGCTTATATTTGTCAATAACTTTTTTTAAAAAATTAGGTGCTGTCGCACAATTAAAATTTTAAATGTAGAATATATAATGCGACAGCACCTACTATTAGCTGTAATTCTAATTTTTAATTAAAGTATTATGATCACAGCAAAGGCCACAGCTACAACGTGTATCTCCAAATCTAACTTTATATTATTTTTTCTCTATGATATTATAAAGTTAACAGGTAGATTATTATGTTAGGAGAATTTAAAATAATGGTTACAATTAAAGATGTAGCAAAGCTAGCTGGGGTATCCGTTGGAACAGTATCTAAAGTAATAAATAATATTGGAGTAAAACCTAGGACTAAAGAGTTGGTGGAAAATGCTATAAAAGAATTAAATTATGAACCAAATATTTATGCTAGGGGTTTAAAGATAAATAAAACAAATACAGTTGCCCTTATACTGCCAACTGTATGGAATCCTTTTTTTGGGGAATTAGCTTTTAATATTGAAAAAAACCTAGCAAAATATAATTTAAAAATGATTTTATGTAATTCTGAAAATAATTATAAAAAGGAATTGGAATATATAACTATGGTGAAACAAAATAAGGTGGATGGAATAATTTCCATAAGCTATAGTGATATAGATTCTTACGTATCAACTAATATTCCTATTGTTAGCATAGACAGATTTTTTACAAAGGCAATTCCTTATGTAAGCAGCGATAATTTAAAGGGAGGAATTATGGCTGCTGAAGAACTAGTTAAAGCTGGCTGCAAAAAGCTTGCTGTAATTGGTAGAGGCTCTAAAGTAAATAACTCAACTACTAATAGGGCTATTGGCTTTGTTAACTATTGCAAAGATAATAAAATTCAATATAAAGATTATTATTATGTAGGGCACACTAAGGAATTTGAAGAATTTTTAGATGACTTTTTAATAAAGAACTTTAAGGATAAGATAAACTTTGATGGAATTTTTGCAATAACTGATGAATATGCAGAGGAAGTTATTAATAAGTTAAATAAACTTAATATTAACGTGCCTAATGATGTGCAGATAATTGGATATGACGGTGTAAAATCACACTCTAAAGACACTATAAAGATATCTACTATAAGGCAACCACTCGACTTAATTGCAGAAAAAGCTGTATATAATTTAACCAAACTAATAAACCAAAAGTCTATCCCAAATGAAACCTTGATTCCTGTAAGATTTATAAAAGGTTACACTACAAAATAAAAAATTAGACATATATAAGTTTAATTATTTGTTCTTTCAATTAAAGCAAATAAAACTTATATATGTCTCTCTTATTTTTAAATATCCCACATTTCAGCTTGTACCTCTGCAAAGCCATCTGCAAAAATACTTATACCTGTACTTTCCTTACTCGGATAAATTCTTGATGTAAATACTTCTTCTCCATCATTAATAAATATTTCCACCATAGAAGTATCTACAAATATTTGCATTTTTAACTTATTTACATCCATGTGGCATTTACGTATTGTACCAAATTCTAATACAGTTGGCTCTCCTGATTTTTCTCTATCAAGAACAAGTTTCTTTTCTTCTAAGTCATAATAAAATACTGTTTCTTCATTACTGCCTTTTCTAAATTTTACTCCAACATATCTCCCTGTAATGTTTTCAAAATTACAAATCAGCTCATAAGTAGTTCCATTAAATCCTTCAAATTCTTTATCTTCATTTTTTAATATAGCTTCTATCCTTCTACTATTTTTTCTTAAACTCTCTAATTCTTTTATAGGAACTTGATATAACTTATTATTTTTTAGTTGAAGTTCTCTTGGTAATGTCATATTATGTGCCCACCCGTTTTTATCAGTTACGCAATCAACACCAGGTAATCCACACCAGCCAATTAGTATTCTTCTACCTTTTTCATCTTCCATAGTTTGTGGAGCATAAAAATCGAATCCTCTATCTAATTCAATGAATTCACCATGATTAAATACTCCATTTTCAAAGTTAATCTTGTCTCCAACTAAATACCCTGAGTTATCCCCATTATGATAATTATCCCCCTCTGGTTCAAGACCTTGCGGACAAAATAACAATATCCCCTTATCTTTAAGTTCAAAATAATCTGGACACTCCCACATAAATCCATTTCCCTTGTACTTAGTATCTATTTCCTTCTTTAAAGTCCAATTTAACAAATCTTCCGATTCATAATAAACTACAGTACCTTCTTCATTTTTATCTTGGGCTCCAATTAAACAATAGTACTTTCCATTATCACTCTTTAACACCTTTGGATCTCTAAAATGATCTGTATATCCTTCTGGCTTATTAATAAGAGGCCTGTCTATTTTTCTTATATTCCCCTCATTATCCATAATTGCTAAACATTGATATGGATGCCTTACCCAATCCTTATCTCTAGTGTTTCCTGTATAAAAAAGATATAACTCATTATTTTTTACTATACCAGTTCCTGAAAACACCCCATGACTTTCAAAGTATTCTGTAGGTTCTATACCTATTCCCCTATCTTCCCAATTAACTAAATCTTTTGATGCTACATGATACCAATATTTTAATCCATGTACGGGTCCTAAAGGAAACCATTGATAAAATAAATGGTACTCTCCATTGTAAAATGAAAATCCATTTGGATCATTTAAAAGCCCTGTCTTAGGCTGAATATGAAACTTCTGTCTGTATGGACACTTTGCTACTGTTTCTTCTAAAGCCTCAAATTCCTCTTTAGAAATATCTTCTATTTTTCTATATCTTTGTTCTCTTGTCCACTCCATTATTAGTCTCCTTCTAAGATCTATTTATAAATTTAATCTCTATACGTAATTTACCTTAAGCTGCATTTTCATCTTTTTTCTTTTCTACAACCTTAGAAAGTAAAACTGTCGATGTAAATGCTACTACAAATGCTATTACTAAACCAACCATATATTGAAGCATTGATTGTGGCCTTATAACTATAATTCCTGGTAATCCTGCAGGTCCTGGTGAAAGTGATAATACTTTCATAAGTGTTACATAAGCTGACGCTACTGCTGATCCAATTAAAGCTGCTATAAATGGATACTTAAGTTTTAAATTAACTCCAAACATAGCCGGCTCTGTGATACCTAATAATGCCGAAACTCCTGCTGCTGATGCTAAACTCTTCATCTTTGCATTTTTTCTCATTATTAGTATCATTGCTAATGCTGCTCCTCCTTGTGCAACGTTTGATGCTGCGACAACCGCAAAGGTTGGTGAACCACCTAATGTACCAATATTTGCAAGAATTTGTGTTTCTGCTGTAATAAGACTATGATGCATTCCTGTTATAACTAGTAATGGATAAACAATACCATATATTGCTCCACCTATTGGTCCTAAAGAAAAGAATAACCACATAACACCTGCTGTTAATCCATCACCTACAACTCTCATAGCTGGTCCCATTACTGTAAATGTTAAAAATGCTGTAACTAAAACTGCTAGTAATGGTGTAATTATATTATCAAGCATTGGTGTAACTATTTTACGAGAAAACTTTTCTGTTTTAGCTAATACGTAAGCTGACATTATAATTGGTAGTACTGTTCCTTGATATCCTACTTTAGCTATCTCAAATCCAAAAATATCCCACATTGGAACTGTTCCATCTAATAGAGCTTGACCATATCCATATCCATTTAATAAATCTGGATGTATCATTATTGCCCCAATAACTCCTCCAAGTACTGGAGTTCCTCCAAATATCTTAGCTGCTGAAAAACCAATTAATACTGGCAAAAATACAAAAGCTGCATTGGAAAATGTATTTATCATTGAAGCAACATCTGCCCACACCGGATATGCTTCTATAAGTGACTTTCCTTCAATAAATAATCCTTGTGCTGTAAATACATTATTTAATCCCATTAATAAACCCGATGCAACTAAAGCAGGTAATATAGGAACAAATATATCTGCTAATGATTTTAATAATCTTTGAAGAATATTTTGCTTATCCCCAGCATTTTTTTTCACTTCTTCTTTAGTACTTTCTGATATACCTGATATAATATTAAATTCCCTTGCTACTTCGTCAACTATACCAGTACCTAATATAATTTGAAATTGGCCTCCATTATTAAAGTTTCCCTTAACTAAACTAATTTCCTCAATTCCTTTTAAATTTATTTTTGTATCATCTTTTAATACAACTCTTAATCTTGTAGCACAGTGTGCAACACTAACTAAGTTTTCCTTCCCCCCAACATTTTCTAATATCTGCTCTGCAGTTTCTTTATAGTTAGCTCTTTTTCCCATTTTATATACCTCCTATTATATATGTGAAACGTTTCACATTTCTTAAAGAAGCCACTTGAAACGTTTCATTAAACTAATAATATTACCTTTTTTACATTAAGTCAAGAGTTTTTATATACGTTTTCATATATATTTTTCAGTGTAAGTTTTACCTTAATATATTTAATTCTGTCTCAGTTGGCATAGAATATATTGCTCCATAATTTGTGTATGTTATATCGCCTACTTTATTTGCATAACATATTATATTTCGCCATATTTCAAATGTATATTCTTTTTATTCTCAATTAAATTATCTGTAAAAGGAAAATAATCTAACCATATTTCATTTAACTAGGTGAACAATATTTTTAATTCATAATACCTTAATTTTTCCACTGTTATATTAAGTATCTTGGAAACTTGACCCCATTTAATATATGCTAAAGTATTAAACTAAAATTATTCATTATAAAAATTCCTCCTAAATATTAAGACTCTAAGATATTATTCTTAATTAAATAAATATCCTGAAGTCTTAATTTTGGTGGAAAATTTTTAAATTCTATAGCTATAAAAAATCTTTTATGCTAATATTTTCGTAGAAAAATAGCAGGCCTTCCAAACCATTCTTTTCGTATTATGGTATGGCATATATTAAATACCCTCTCAACATCTTGAGTAGATAAACCTAAGACACGGAGAGTAAAACCTGGTACAGAAAGCATAGATAGCCCAAATTTGCACTTTAAATCATTAGCTTCCATGGCTTCATGTAACCTTAAGCAAAAATCATGATCGGCCTTTTCTCCTACAACTAGCATAGTTCCAAAATGTGTATAACCTTCTAAAAAGCCCACATCTATTATCTTTTGACTATCTGGAGAAAGTCTTATATGGTCTAATGCTACTATTTTACCATCTAAATGAATCTCAGTTTTTAAATCTAATAAATTGTATGAAAATAAGTTCCCTTCTGAATCCCATCCTGGTGTAACAATATCTGTAGCAATATAATAGCTTCCCTTATCCATATGTACTACAGTGTTTTGCTTATACCTTGAATCTTTGTAACCTATAATAGGATCTGGCAGATATTCTAATAAGCTTCCTTCTTTTAAAGTAATATTAATCTCCTGAATAACTGGTGTATTTGGTGTTTTATAAATTTTTGTAGCAGACTGAGTTGTTAATAATAACTCAGCTTGCTTTGATAATTGAATATCCATTCCATATGTATCTCCATCTACATATCCGCCTCCAGGATTCATAATATAATAACACGCCTGAGCATCATTTTGCAGATAGAATGGGCTCATTATTTTAAATGCTCCATAATAATAAATGTCTTCTGCAATAGTTTTTTTCCCTTTTTCTCTACTGCTAATTGAAGGTATCCAGTCCATGGCTTTATTCTCAAACTAACCCCTCCAGAAGAACATTCTTTTTTATCCAATTTATAACTTCTTGAACACCATCTTCTTCTTTTAAATTAGTAAAAATAAATGGCTTATTACCTCTAAACTTTTTTGTATCTGATGCCATTACATCAAGATTTGCTCCAACATAAGGTGCTAAATCTGTTTTATTTATAACAAATAAGTCAGATTTAATCATTCCTTGACCACCCTTACGAGGAATTTTTTCTCCTTGTGCTACATCTATGATATAAATTGAAAAATCTGCAAGCTCCGGACTGAAAGTAGCAGCAAGATTATCTCCTCCACTTTCTACAAATATTATCTGTAAATCTGGATGCTTCTTAGCCAGCTCTTCTACAGCTGAAAAGTTCATAGAAGCATCTTCTCTAATTGCTGTATGTGGACAACCTCCAGTTTCAACTCCAATAATACGATCAGAAGGCAATACACCATTTTCCATTAGAAATTTTGCATCTTCCTTAGTATAAATATCATTAGTAACTACAGCCATGCTGTATTCATTACTCATATATCGGGTTAGTTTTTCCACCAGCATTGTCTTTCCAGCTCCTACCGGACCTCCAACACCGATTTTTATTGGTTTCATATCATTTACCGTTCCTTTCCTCTTTTCTCACCTATTATTTAACTTTAGGACATAAAAATACGGATATGCAGCCTCTCATGTTTCATTTGAGAAATTTCAAGACCAGGAGGTGTTATTCCAAAATCCTCCTCAGTAAGTTTTTCAATTACTTGCCAGGAATTCATTATCATAGAAATAGCCTCCTTGATAATCAATTGTCCTTCTGTTTGACCTAATGGAATTCCACGGACAGCATTTTGGACAAGACTTGTAACGGTCGAAAATAAATAACTTAAAACTGCTGTAGACTTTGGAATATTAAGACAATGAGCAATCATAGCAAATGCAATAGCAGGATGACCATTAGATTTAGAATCATTTATCCGCTTTATATAAGTGGAAAGAGCTAGAGATTGATATAATTGATTTCCTAAAGTTAAAAATCTCTCTCCTATTTTTTTACTTCCTTCTCTACTTTCGTGAGCAAATATTTGAGCAATCAACTTTTGGTCTAATTCCCAGATATCCTCAAGCCTTTCATTCTCTAAAATTTCATATGTTAAGCGGCAAGCAAGACCATCTGTGTATACTAGCTGCTCTTGTATATAAACTTTCATCCATTTTAAAAAGCTTTCTTTATTGTGTACTATTCCTTCTTGAATATAAGTTTCAAGTCCAAAGGAATGGCTGAAACTTCCTGTAGGAAGACTTGAATCACATATCTGGAGCAATGCCAGCATATAATTATCCATGACTATGACCTACATTACGAAATGCCTGCTTTACCTTCTTCTCCTCGCGAGAATAAGGAACTTTTAATTCTATTAGTAATTCCTCTACAAGATAATCATATTGCACTAGCATTTCATTTCCTTCAAATTGCGCTGGAAGATGTCGATTTCCAATTTTATGTGCTATATCTCCCATTTGCTGCAAACTGTTTGGAGAAATAACAAGTAAATCATCTGGTATTAAGTCAATTACAACAATGTTATGATCATCCATAAACAGAACATCTCCTGCGGAAAGATCCTTTTGTTCTTTTAAACGGATACCAATCTCCCTACCATGATCAGTAACAACTCTTTGAACCCTTTTTACTAAATCCGAGCTTTCTAAGTACACCTTCTCCAAGTGGCAATTATTTAAAATATCCGAACTTATTTTATCAATATTGGTTACAACCTGTTCTACTATCAAATCCTTCACCTCAAAATAAGAAATAACGCTGAGCTAATGGAACCACCTCTGCAGGTTCACAGGTAATTAGTTCACCATTAACTCTTACATCGTAAGTCTGTGGATCTACTGCAAGGTCAGGTGTCTCTGAGTTATGCTTCATATCTTTTTTTGTTATATTACGAGTGTTATAAACTGGAAGTACTATCTTTTCAAGTCCTAGATTTTTATGAACACCAAGATCAAAAGCTATCTTTGATACAAATGTAATAGAGTTTTTTGGTAATGCCTTTCCAAAAGCTGCATACATAGGACGATGTATTATAGGCTGTGGAGTAGGAATAGATGCATTAGAATCTCCCATGAAACTATATACTATCATACCATTTTTTAAAACCATTTCTGGTTTAGCTCCAAAAAAATTAGGACGCCAAATTACTAAATCTGCAAATTTGCCCACTTCTATGGATCCTACATAAGAACTAATGCCATGAGTAATTGCTGGATTTATTGTGTATTTAGCAATATAGCGCTTAGCTCTATTATTATCTCCTACACCTTCGTCTCCAGGTAATTTTCCTCTTTGCTTTTTCATTTTATCTGCAGTCTGCCATGTTCTTGTAACTACTTCTCCAATTCTTCCCATAGCCTGAGAATCGGAGCTCATCATACTAAATATGCCTAAATCATGTAAAATATCTTCTGCCGCAATAGTTTCTTTACGAATACGTGAATCTGCAAAAGCTACATCTTCTGGTACATTACGTCTCAAATGATGACATACCATAAGCATATCCATATGTTCATCAATAGTATTTACTGTAAATGGACGGGTAGGATTTGTAGATGAAGGTAGTATGTTGGGGTAACTTGCCATCTTTATAATATCTGGAGCGTGACCTCCTCCTGCGCCTTCTGTGTGATATGTATGAATAACCCTGTCATTAATGGCTTTCATAGTTTCTTCCACAAAGCCAAATTCATTTAGTGTATCAGTATGAATAGCTACCTGTACATCATATTCATCTGCAATTTTTAGGGAATGATCAATAGTTGAACCAGTAGCTCCCCAGTCCTCATGCACTTTCAATCCAATTGCCCCTGCACGAATTTGTTCAGTTAGTGCAACATCAGAAGATGTGTTTCCTTTTCCTAAAAGTCCAATATTAATAGGAAGTCCTTCAATTGCCTCTAACATACGGTGTATATTGTATTCACCAGGAGTACAGGTTGTTGCTTTTGATCCTTCAGCTGGACCAGTTCCTCCACCTATTAAAGTTGTTAATCCTGATGTTAATGCCACATCTACTTGCTCTGGGTTAATAAAATGGATATGGGTATCAATACCTCCAGCGGTAACAATAAGCCCCTCCCCTGCAATAATTTCTGTAGATGCACCAATTACAAGATCTACCTTTTCCATAACAAGAGGATTTCCACTTTTACCCATTCCTGCAATTTTACCATCGCGAATACCGATATCAGCTTTATAAATTCCGGTATAGTCAAGAATAACTGCATTGGTAATAACAAGATCCATCAACTTTATTATTAAATCCATAAACTTGACGTTTTCCAGCAAAATCTACTAACTGCACTTCTTTTATATCACCAGGTTCAAATCTAACAGCAGTACCAGCTGGAATATCTAAGTGCATTCCCTTAGTTTCTTCTCTATTAAACTCCAATGCATAATTTGCTTCGTAAAAATGATAGTGTGAACCTACTTGAATAGGACGATCACCTCTGTTAATCACCTTAGTTACAACAGTTCTTCTGCCTTCATTACAAATAATATCTTCATTCTTTAAAATATACTCACCAGGTATCAATTTACCAACCTCCTATTTACTTTATTTTATCGGATCATGAACAGTAACAAGTTTTGTACCATCAGGGAATGTAGCTTCTACTTGAACATCGTGAATCATTTCCTTAATTCCATCCATAACATCGTCACTTGTTAATACTTCTCTTCCAAACTGCATTAGCTCTGGTACGGATTTACCATCTCTAGCTCCCTCTAAAATTTCATATGATATTAATGCAACTGCTTCAGGATAATTAAGTTTAAGACCTCTTTCCTTTCGGCGCCTAGCTAAATCAGCAGTTACTACAATTAAAAGTTTTTCCTGCTCACGGGGTGTGAGTCTCATATAGATCACTCTTTTAAATTAATAATCTCAACTATTATTGTTCACTACAAATACAATAATAATTCATGTTTTTTAAATTAATTTACTTTCTTTTTGCATTTATAACTTAGTTAATATTTTTCTAGCCCCAACAAAAATCCATGTTACTACAACAAAGGGCATTGTTAGCGCTGGAAGCCCATAAGGAAGAAGCCAGGTAGAAATACCTGCTGTTATTGGTACTGTAATTATTGTTGCTGCAACTCCCGAAATTAATGCAAAAGGTTTATCAGCATCAAAAACTGAAGATACAGCTAATATTGTAAGTACTCCATTATAGCCATATAACCCCATATTTATAACATTATGTGCTCCTCCTAAAGCATATGCTGCTATCCATGAAACTGCTGTGCCTATCACAGCATAAATCCCCATCTTCCTATTCGCCCAAAATACTGCTAGAATAATTAAAACTCCAGATAAAAGTTTATCTTGAAAATACATTTGCCCAATCCCAGCAATTAATCCTCCTATTAGATTAACGGGACCTTCAATTTTTAATTGCCAATGAGATAAATCTTGCGGAACTAATGATGAAGTAATGGTAAGAACCTCTAAATGGTAGGATGCAAGAATCACAAACCAAGTTAACACAATATAAGGAAAAGTAAGTACTGGAGTGTCTAAATCTTTAAAAAAATTCATCATAGCTGCAGTAAATATAGTAGCAAATGCAGCTCCTACAAGAGCAACTATCCATCTCATATTTCCATCAAGCAATAAAAGTAATGCTAAACCAGTTAATACTGAATTATATCCAAATAAGCCCTGCTCTATAATATTTTTATCACCTCCTGCAGCATGAGCAACTAATACACTTATAATTGCAGATAAAAGTGTTATAATTCCTAATTTATAATTTGCAATAGTTATAGCAATAAGAATAATTAATCCTGATATAGGATTTTCTAATAACACTACCTGAGAAATGCTCTTTAGTGCCACAGACATTAAGTAATAGGGTGTGATTTTTAGTGATGTATCTTTTCCACCTTTCACAAATCCTCCTCCATTTCCAAAAAAATCTATTTAATAATAAGTTAACATTGTTAATATTATTTATAAAATTGAAATTTATTATGCAAAAAAACAGTATCAAGTTTTATATAGAACTCGATACTGTTTTTATTTTAAAATTATACATTTTGTTTTTCTGCTCTTCTCATATTAAAATTCTCTAGATTTAATTTTCCAAGTAAAGTGATAATTCCCTTAACAATTATTATCCACCATTGCAATATCCACATTTTTCATGATATAATTCTTAACAAATCTTTATAATTAGGGGGCAATATAAATGATATCAGAAAAAATGAAAGAATACGTTAAAGGCAGTTCAGCAATAAGGGCTATGTTTGAAGAGGGTAAAAGACTTGCAGAAATTCATGGAGCAGAAAATGT
>JAAZMA010000028.1 GCA_012799055.1 Tissierellia bacterium | reverse complement strand
TGTTATTTTATTCTCTTTATCATATATATTCCTTAACCTATGTTACCAAAATTCTATTTATTTTAAACTGCTGTAAACAATGGAGAAAAATTATAATTAAATATAAAAAAAAGCAGCAAAGCTGCTTTTAGATTTCCCATGGTTTTATTTTATTATTTTTAATTTCTCAATGTAGCTTTTACTTTATTTTTACTTAAAATAATATTTATAGCTTCAACAATATTTCTAGATACTATATCAGCTTGTCCTAACAATTTCCCCGAAGCACCTTCACCTTCTATGATGGCTATAGAAAGCACTCCCTCTTCAAACATAGGTACATCATTAAAGCCATTTCCCACTACCATGGTTTTATTACTCCCTAGTTTTTTTACTATATCCTTTTTAGATTCTCCAGCATTTTCCTGGGGAAAGGTTAGAACTTTTCCAGGAATAGATTTACATTGTTCAACTACAGTTCCATAAGTATCTGCAGTAAGTATGTAGATATTTGCATATCTTTCGAGTTCTAAAAAAAGTTCCTCCACACCATCTATTAGTTTACCATCTACTGCTATGGTTCCATTGTAGTCGAATACAATATTTTCAATTTGTATATTTCCTCTTCCTGGTATTTCATATATTATCAATTATCCTACCTCCCCAATATTTAAAAATTGACTTCTATACAATTCATAATAATGTCCTTTTTTATTTATTAATTCTTCGTGATTACCTGATTCAATTATTTCCCCTTTATCTATTACCATTATAATATCTGCATCCCTAATGGTACTAAGCCTATGGGCAATTATAAAGGTAGTTCTATTTTTCATTAGATTAACCATAGCTTCTTGAATCTTAAACTCTGTTCTAGTATCTACACTAGAGGTGGCCTCATCTAATATTAATATAGATGGATCTGCAAGTATAGCCCTAGATATGGCAAGTAATTGTCTTTCTCCTTGACTTAAATTAGTCCCACCTTCTGTAAGTATAGTTTCATAGCCTTCTGGCAATTTCTTTATAAAATCTTCTGCTCTAGACATTTGGGCTGCCTGCATTATTTCTTCATTAGTGGCATCTAATTTTCCATATTTAATATTTTCTCTAACTGTGCCTGAAAAAAGATAGGTATCTTGTAATACCATGCCAAATATATTTCTTAAACTATCTTTTTTATAATCCTTAATATTAATTCCATCTATGAGAATTTCCCCTATTTCCACTTCATAAAATCCAGTTAATAAATTTACTATAGTTGTCTTTCCTGCACCTGTAGGCCCTACTAGGGCAATATTGGTACCTGGTTCTATTTTAAAGGAAACATCTTTTAATACTGGTTCTCCTATTTTGTACTCAAAACTAACATTTTTAAATTCTACTTCACCTTTTACATCCTTTGACTTAATTGCATTGTCTAAATCTTTTCTCTCTTCTTCTTCATCTAATATTTCAATTACCCTTTCTGCCCCTGCTATTCCTGATTGTAATGTATTAAAGGTAGCTGCTACCTCCATTAAGGGCCTAGTGAACTGTTTGGAATAAAATATAAAGCTGGAAATTATCCCTACGGTGATTTTACCTTTTACAGCTAAAATCCCACCAAATACTGCAATAACTCCAAAACCAAAATTATTTATTACATTCATAATTGGCATTAAAAATCCTGACCAAATTTGAGCTTTAAATCCCACATCCCTTAAAGTATTGTTTTCTGTTATAAATTCCTCTATAACCTTTTCTTCCTTCCCAAAGGCCTTTACTACAGAAATTCCACCTATGGTTTCTTCAATATGACTATTTAATTTCCCTAAAGATTCTTGCTGTTCCCTAAATAACACCCTAGTTCTTTTAGTTATAGTTTTAGTTAGTAAATACACTAGAGGAATTGTAACCATACTGGCAATGGTCATAGGGATGCTTAAATATAGCATCATAATTAAGGAACCTATTATATTTACTATAGAGGACATTAATTGTACAGTAGATTGGGATATGGTATTACTAATATTGTCAATATCATTGGTTATTCTACTCATTAACTCTCCATGGGTAGTAGTGTCAAAGAATATAATAGGTAAAGATTGAAATTTATTAAATAATTCCTTTCTAATATTAAAAACAATTCTCTGAGAAATCCCCACAACTAAATATTCTTGAAGAAGTTTAAATAAATTGTCTAATATATATACAATTAATAATATACTAATAATTACTTTTAATCTTTCAAATTCTACTTTGCCAAGTCCTGGATATATGGCATCTATACCTTTACCAATTAAAAAGGGAATAAATATGCCTAATATTCCAGAAACTAAAACTAGGATAAAAACTAAAATTAATTTTCCCTTTTCTTCTTTGAAATAATCCATAAGTCTATTTAATGTATATTTTCTGTCCTTTGGCTTTTCTCCAGGCACTAGGCGTCGACTATGTCTACCACCTACTGTAGGTCTTCTTCTAGAGTCCAACTACTATATCCTCCTTTCCAATTTGGGAATAATATATATCCTGATATATTTCTGAAGTATTCATTAGTTCATTATGATTTCCCTTATTAACAATTCTTCCCTTATCCATTACTAAAATCCTATCTGCATCCATTATTGAGGTAATCCTTTGGGCAATTAGTATTACAGTGGTATCTTTACTATATCTTTTTAGTCCTTCTCTAATTTTTCTCTCAGTAATCATATCTACAGCAGAGGTGCTATCGTCTAAAATTAATATACTAGGTTTTTTTATCAAAGCTCTAGCTATGGAGATTCTTTGTTTTTGCCCTCCAGATAAATTGACTCCTCCTTGACCTAAATATGTATTGTAGCCTTCCTTAAAGGATGTAATAAAGCTATGGGCTTCAGCAATTTTCGCTGCTTCTATTATTTCTTCATCTGTGGCTAATTCATTTCCCCATTTAATATTGTCTTTAATAGTACCTGTAAATAGTAATGTCTTTTGAGGTACCATGGCTATTTTATCCCTTAATTCTTCTATTTTCATATCTTTAATATCTATACCATCTATTTTTATACTTCCCTTTATAGGGTCATAAAATCTAGGTATTAAATTTATTAAAGTAGATTTGCCTGAACCTGTGGAACCAATAATTCCTAAGGTTTCTCCTTTTTCTAAAGAAAAGTTTATATCTTCTAATATTGGTTGGCAATGGCCTTTGTACTGAAAATATACATTCTCAAATTCTATTTTTTCTTTTATTTCCACATTGGAAATAGGTTTATCCATTTCAACTATTGTGTTTTCTGCTGCAAAAACCTCCCCAACTCTTTCTGCTGAAGCTTTGGCTCTTATGAACATATTAAGTATTCTACTCATCATAACTAAGGCAAATAATAATTGGGTCAAGTAATTAATTAAAGCCATAATTTTTCCTGCTTCCATATTCCCCATATTAACACTATATCCACCAAACCATAATACTAGTACTACCCCCATATTTACACACAAACTAATTAAGGGGCCAAATATAGCTATGGTTCTCATTCCCTTTAAAGTAGTGTTTTTTAGATTTTCATTTACCTTTTCAAATCTTTCTTCCTCATAATCAAATCTATTAAAAGCTTTTACTACTCGAATTCCCGCTAAATATTCACCCATTATGCCATTAACCTTATCTAAGGCCTTTTGCATTTTTTTAAACAATGGATAAGATAATTTAAAATTAAAATAAGTAATAATCCCCACTATAGGGACTAGGGCTAATAATATAAATCCCATTTTAGGATTTAATATAAAAGACATAATTATAGCACCTATACCCATTACTGGGGCCTTAACAAATACCCTCATCATACCATGGGAGAAATTTTGCATATGATTTACATCATTGGTAAGTCTAGTAATTAATGAAGCATCTTGAAATTCATTTACATTGTCTAAAGAAAATCTTTGAATTTTAATATACAAATCTTCCCTTAAATCAGCACCAAAACCTTGGGAAGCCTTAGTGGAAATAATATTTCTAGTACTAGCAAATAGAAGTCCTACAAAAGTTAGTAATAACATTAGTCCACCTAGTTTTAATACATAATTAATATCTCCATTTTTAATACCAGTATCAACTATTTTAGACATAATAATAGGCTGAATTAAATCCCCTAGGGTTTCTAATATTAAAACACTAAGGGCTAAAAAAAAGGGCTTTCTATATTTAATTAAATATTTTTTTAGATATTTTGTATTAGGATTCATAATAATCACCATTTTCTTATTTATTATATTATATTATTTAGACACTCTAAATACAAGGAAAAAATCTATTTATTCACTACTACCATAGTGTCTCTTATTTTAACTACTCCACCTATTATTACTCTAGTAAATATTTTATTAAATATCTACACCATTATAACACAAAAAATAAAATAAAGGGACGGATAAAAGACACTAAAAACGTGTTTAGTTTGTCCTTCCGTCCCCTATTTTACTCTACATTAAGTCCATAGCTAGAAAAAATATTTTTAGTTTTCTTTACAATTTCTTCACTAGGTACAGGAGTATTTTCTAATTCATAATCATATCCTAGTTCTTCCCATTTGTACTCTCCTAATTTATGAAAGGGAAGTATTTGGACTTTTTCTATATTATCCATATTTGAAATAAATTTAGCTAGATTCTCTATATCTTCCATATTATCAGTAATTCCTGGTACTAATACATATCTTATCCAAGTAGGTTTATTGATTTCCTTTAAATATTTTGCCAAAGTTAAAGTGTTTTCATTGGATACACCAGTTAAATCTTTAAATACTTTCTCATTATAGGATTTTATATCTAATAAAACTAAATCTGTATATTCTAAAACTTCTTTTGCCTTCTCTATTTCTATATAACCAGAAGTATCAATGGCAGTGTGTATACCTTCATCTTTACATTTTTTTAATAATTCTTTAGCAAATTTATACTGCATAAGTGGCTCTCCACCACTAATTGTAATTCCACCCTTAGAAAATTTCATATAGGACTTGTATTTTTTAGCTTCTTTCACAATTTCATCTACACTTATATCTTTGCCATCTGATATTTTCCAAGAGTCTGGATTATGGCAATATTTACATCTTAAGGGGCAACCTTGCATAAATACTACAAATCTAATTCCAGGCCCATCTACTGTTCCACAGCTTTCTAAAGAGTGAATTTTTCCCATTACCATACCATCCCTCCATTCTTTTGAAAACTATGGTGCAGCAAAATTTCGCTGCACCACAATATATAATAGTTATACTATATGGCCTTATGGAATGTTCTGTTTATTACTTCAATTTGTTGTTCTCTAGTTAATTTTACAAAATTAACTGCATAGCCAGATACTCGAATTGTTAATTGGGGATATTTTTCTGGGTGGTCCATAGCATCTATTAAAGTTTCTCTATCAAATACATTTACATTAATATGATGTCCACCATCGTGGAAGTATCCGTCTAGCATTCCTACTAAATTATCTACCTTATCTTTATCACTTTTACCTAGTGCATCAGGAACTATGGAGAAAGTATTAGAAATTCCATCTTCTGAATGTTCATAAGGTAGTTTTGCCACAGATGCTAAAGAAGCAATGGCTCCATTTTTATCTCTACCATGCATTGGATTTGCTCCAGGTGCAAAAGGTTCTCCTCCTTTTCTACCATCTGGTGTACTTCCTGTTTTCTTACCATATACTACATTAGATGTTATAGTTAAAATGGATTGGGTTGGTATAGCATTTCTATAAGTCTTATGTTTTCTAAGTTTATTCATAAATGTTTCTACTATTTCTACAGCAATTTCATCTGCTCTATCGTCATTATTTCCATAAGTAGGATAGTCTCCCTCTATTTCATAATCTACTACTAATCCCTCTTCATTTCTTATGGCTTTAACTTTTGCATGTTTTATAGCAGATAGGGAATCTGTAACTACTGATAATCCTGCTACTCCACAAGCCATAGTTCTTACAACATCCTTGTCGTGTAATGCCATTTCTATTCTTTCATAGCAATATTTATCATGCATATAATGAATAACATTTAATGTATTTATATAAAGTTTAGATAGCCAGTCCATCATTAAGTCAAATTTTCTATGCACTTCATCATACTCTAGATATTCTGAAGTTATTGGTGCAAATTCTGGTGCCACTTGTTCACCTGAAACTTCGTCTTTACCACCATTTATAGCATATAGTAAAGCTTTTGCTAAATTGGCACGGGCTCCAAAGAATTGCATTTGTTTTCCTATTCTCATAACAGATACACAGCAAGCTATACCATAATCGTCTCCATATCCAACTCTCATTAAATCGTCGTTTTCATATTGAATAGAGCTTGTATCTATGGAAACTTTGGCACAATATTTTTTAAAGTTTTCAGGTAATCCTTGGGACCATAAAATTGTTATATTTGGTTCTGGTGCAGGTCCTAGATTATATAGGGTGTGTATAAATCTATAACTAGTTTTAGTAACTAATGGTCTTCCATCTAGTCCCATTCCACCTATAACTTCTGTAACCCAAGTTGGATCTCCTGAGAATAATTCATTATATTCTGGTGTTCTTAAAAATCTAACCATTCTAAGTTTCATTATGAAATGGTCCATTATCTCTTGTATTTCTCTTTCAGTTATGGTTCCTGCTTTAAGATCCCTTTCAAAGTATATATCGAAGAAATTAGATACTCTACCTAATGACATAGCTGCACCATTTTGTTCCTTTACAGCTGCAAGATAAGCAAAATATGTCCATTGTACAGCTTCTTTGGAATTAGCAGCAGGTTTACTTAGGTCAAAACCATAAAAGCTTCCCATTTCTTTTAATTCTTCTAATGCATAGATTTGTTCTTGTATTTCTTCTCTATCTCTTATAACATCTTCCACCATACAATCTACATCTAATAGTTTTAATTGTTCTTCCTTATCTTCAATTAATCTATCTACGCCATAAAGGGCAACTCTTCTATAATCCCCAATAATTCTTCCACGACCATAGGCATCTGGTAATCCAGTTATTATTCCAGAATGTCTAGCAGCCCTCATTTCATCTGTATAAGCATCAAATACTCCATCATTATGGGTTTTTCTATAATTAAATATATTTCTAGTTTCAGGGTCTAATTCATATCCATAGGATTCTAAGGAGTTTTCTACTACTCTTAGTCCACCAAAGGGCATAATAGCTCTTTTTAATGGTTTCTCTGTTTGTAGTCCCACTATTTGTTCTAAATTTTTATTAATATATCCTGCGTCATGGGATACTATTGTGGAAATTACTTTAGTGTCAGTGTCCAATATACCTTTTTCAATTTCCTCTTCCATTAATTCAAGTACTTGGTCCCAAAGTTTAGTAGTATTTTCAGTAGGCCCTTCTAAAAAACTTTCATCCCCCTCATAGGGAGTATAATTCTTTTGAATAAAATCCCTTACATTAATTTCTTTACACCATTTTCCTTCTTGAAAATTGTTCCATTCTTTAAACATTATATGACCCCCTTAAAAATTGTGTTTAAAATATATTGTTAAAAGCTATAATCATCTATTTAGCCTATATTAATAGATAATTAATTATTAATTTTCTAAATAATCCTTCTTTCATTGATATATTTTTAACATTTAAATCTGCCTTATCTTGAATTCCTCTAAAATTGCAAAATAGATATAACCCTTGGTTTTCCCATTGTTCCTATTATTGTGAATTTACTGAAAATTAAATGTTAGAAAATCAAGGCTCCCTTTTTTCTGAATATTCCCCTTCATTTCGTTATATATTTAACGTGTATTGCTAAAAAAATAACGAACTTCTTATGTATAGAAAATATCATAGATTTTAGTATAAGTCAATCCTATAATAAAAATTTTTGATATTAAAATTTTTTATGGCAAAATTAGAAATTTTAAAAATTGTTTTCCCCTAATTTCATTTTATACAAATGTTTATAGTTGTAAAAGTTAATATTGATAAAGTAAATTTCATAAAACCTATTCCCTTTAAAAGAATAGGTTTTTACTATTATTTTAGAAATTTTTCTTCTATTAAATTTACTATTTCCTCTACTTGGGAAAAATTAAACTGAGGTATTTTAGTTTCCAATGGAAAATCTGTAACTATTGCAAATAATTCATTTTCCCTAGAAGCCAACTTATCTGAAAGTTCTTTTCTAATTACCTCCATTTTAGGCTTGTTTTCAAATCCATAACCTTCTGTAATTATAATATCTACATTTTCTATTTTTTCTATAATATCATCTAATTTGGTTCTTTCTTCTACCTTTTTTATACTGGCTATTTTAGTTGGAGAAGAAATAATAACAGTATCTGCACCAGCTTTCCTATGTTTCCAACTGTCTTTTCCTGGATAATCTATTTCAAAATCTCCCCAATGGTGTTTCACAATTGCTACTTTATATCCTCTTACTTTTAATTCTTTTATGATTTTACATATTATTGTGGTTTTTCCCATATTTGATTTACTGCTGACCACTGAAAACACAGGTATCATTTTATCCCTCCAAATGTTTTAATAATTCCATTTAAATCTTCTTGAGTATTTAGATTTATAAATATAGATAAATCTGGATTATACTTCTTGACAATTCTTTCACTAATATAATAGGTATTTAATTCTTTAACTAGACCCTTAATATCTCTTCTACCAAGGAACAAATACTCCTTAATATCCTCTACAATTTCTTTAGAATAAAAGCCATGAAAGGGTTCAATATTATCCCCTATTTTTGTAATACAAATATCCACTAAATTTTTTTCTATAATTTCCTTCATATATTGGATATAGTCTAAATTAATATTTGGCATATCACAGGCAGTAATAAAAGCATAATTAGATGTGGATTTTTTTAAACCTGTATAAATGCCACTTAAAGGCCCCTTATTTATAATTTCATCTGTAAAAATTTTTTGGGAGTAATTTTTATATTCTTCAGGTTTATTGGTTACAATAATAATTTCTTGAAATTCTTTTTCCAATTGTTCTATTATTGTATCTATTATTTTTTTATTATTAAAAGTTAAAAATTGCTTATCAAAACCCATTCTAGAACTTTTGCCTCCAGCTAATATTATAGCTGTTTCATATTTTTTCATAATACCACCTTTAGAATTAAAATTTGGGGACATTTATATGTCCCCATTTTTATCTATCTAGCACATTTAGTAGTTTCTTCTCCTTCTTCTAATTTTTCCACCCTTACAGCAGAAATCTTATACTCTGCTGTTTTAGTAATAGGGTCATAGGCTGAATTTGTCAATTCATTTACTGGAGATTCTTTATAGTGGAAAGTCATAAACATCATTCCTGGCTTTACTTTATCAGTTATGGTAACTCTAGTTGTTATGGAGCCTCGCCTAGAAGTAACTCTTACAAAATCTTCTTCTTCAACTCCTAATTTCTTTGCATCTACAGGATTCATTTCTGCCAATTCATAGGGCCTTATATCGTTTAGTTTTTTTGAATGTCTAGTCATAATATTATAGTGATATAACATTCTACCAGTAGAAAGTAGTATAGGATACTCTTCACATACTAGTTCTGCTGGTTCTTCGTATTCCACTGGAATCATCCAACCTTTACCCCTTGTAAATTCTCCACTATGAAGATAGGTTGTTCCTGGATGTTCTTCTGTTGGACAAGGCCACTGAATTCCTACTTTATCTATTCTTTTATAATTTATACCCCTATAACTAGGAGTTGTAATCCGTATTTCTTCAAATATTTCCTCTGGATCCTTATAATCAAAACCTTTAGCTCCTAATCTTTGTGCAACTTCAATTAATATTTTCCAATCTTCTCTACATTCTCCTGGCGCTTCTACAGCCTTTCGGACTCTTTGGACTCTTCTCTCTGTATTTGTAAAAGTTCCATCCTTCTCTGCATAGCAAGCTGCAGGAAGTATTACATCTGCAAATTTAGCTGTTTCTGTTAAAAATAAATCTTGAACCACTAGAAATTCTAAATTTCCTAAAGCCTTTTTCACATGATTTGCATCTGGGTCTGTTAGTACTGGGTCTTCTCCCATAATATACATTACTTTTACATTCCCCACTAAGGCTTCATCTAACATTTCTGGTATTCTAAGGCCATGATTAGGATTTAATTTAACCCCCCAGATTTCTTCAAAAAACTTTTCACTTTCTGTAGAGGCCACATCCTGATAACCTGGATAAGTATTGGGAAGGGCTCCCATATCACAAGCTCCTTGAACATTATTTTGCCCTCTTAAAGGATTTATTCCTGAATTTTTTATTCCTAAATGGCCTGTCATCATAGCTAAGTTTGCTAAATTCATAACATTTGCAGTTCCTGTAGTGTGTTCAGTTATTCCTAAAGTATAAAAAATACCTGCTTTTTTTGTACTAGTATAGAGTTTTGCTGTTTCATATAATAATTCTTCAGATATGCCAGTTATTCTAGACACCACATCTGGAGTATATTTCTCTATGGTTTCCAATACATTTTCAAATCCTACACAACGACTTTCTATAAACTCTTTGTCATGCCAATTTTCTCTTACTATAATATGCATTAATCCATTTATTAAAGCTGCATCTGTACCTGAATTTAAAGGTAGCCACAAATCTGCCATTGAAGCTAATTCTGTTTCCCTAGGGTCTACGACTATTAATTTAGTTCCATTTTGGACTGCCTTTTTCATTTTATTCCCAATTATAGGATGAGCTTCTGTAGTATTGGATCCTATAACAAATAACACTTCATTTCCTTCTACTTCACTAATGGAATTTGTCATAGCTCCACTTCCCAATGTAGTTGCAAGACCTGCAACAGTTGGAGCATGTCAGGTACGAGCACAGTGGTCTACATTATTTGTACCTATGGCCACTCTCATCATCTTTTGAAATACAAAATTCTCTTCATTGGTACAACGGGCAGAGCTTAATCCAGCAATGGAATCTGGTCCATAACTTTCCTTAGCATTTTTTAGATTTTCTACTACTAAAGCCATGGCCTCTTCCCAACTAGATTCTATAAATTTACCATCTTTTTTAATTAATGGCTTAGTTAATCTATCTGGACTATTTATAAAATCTACATGGTATCTACCTTTTACACAAAGAGATGTGCCATTTACAGGTGAATTAGGATTTGGAGTAACCCCTACTACTTTCCCATCTTTTACATTTAAATCGAAATTACATCCAGTTCCACAAAAGGGGCAAGTCGTCTGAACTTTTTCCACTTCCCAAGGTCTTGCACCTTTTAACTGCTTATTTATTAATGCACCAGTGGGGCATACACTAATACATTGACCACATAGTCTACAATTTTTATAGTCTATAGGTGCATCAAAGGCAGTGGCAATTTTTGTATTAAAGCCTCTACCTGAAAAATCTATGGCATGGGTTACTTGAATTTCCTTACATACCCTTACACATTTACCACATAGTATACATTTACTTTGATCCCTTTCCATAACAGGATTTAAACTGTCTATGGCGTAGTTTTTCTTCTCCCCCTTATAGGAACCTTCCTTTACTCCATATTCATATGCATAATCTTGCAGCTCACATTCCCCAACTTTATCACAAGTCAAGCAATCTGTTGGATGATTTGATAATAATAAATCTAGTATATCTTTACGAGCCTTAATTACTTTTTCAGATTTGGTATTGACTTCCATACCCTCTTTTACCAAGGTAGCACAGGAAGCCTGAAGATTTTTCTGCCCCTTTACTTCTACTACACATAGTCTACATCCCCCAAACGGAGAAAGGTCTTTTGCATAACACAGGGTAGGAATCTCTATACCATTTTCCTTAGCTACTTCCAATATAGTGGTACCTTTTGGGGCCGAAATTTCTCTACCATTTATAATCAAATTAATCATATTCTCACCTCCGAAAATAGAAACTCTATTTTTCTAATTTCTCTATTTTCTCCATTATATCTGCCACTCCAATGGTTTTAGCCCAAGTAGATTCAACAAATTTTCCACCTATTTTTCTATAAGGTTTATCAGGACTATCTAAATACATTAATTCTGTAGTTAGTCTTCCCTTTAAACATAATGGCCTTCCATTGGTTGGTTCTTTGGCTCTTACTGCTATATTTTTATTATTTTTAGATAATACTTCAAATTCACAACCATAAGCACATACTCTACATTTTACAGTTTTCTTACTTCCTTCCCAAACTCTAGTTTTATTTAACTGTCTTTTGTCTATTAATGCCCCTACAGGGCAAACTGTAACACATCTATTGCAAGATACACATTTAGAAGTTTCAAAGTTTTTATCTGTGTCTAAAACTATTCTTGTGTTAAATCCTCTATTGGCAAAGGATAATACTTGTCTCTCCTCTAATTCATAACAAGTCCTAACACATTTGCCACATAATATACATTTACTATCGTCTTTTAATATATAGGGACTGGAAGTATCTATATATTCTGGTCGTCGCGCTCCCCTATGTTCCCTAAATTTCACTCCATATTTATAGGCATATTTTTGCAATAAACATTCTCCAGCTTTTTGACAAGTTAAACAGTCATTTGGATGATTGTCCAATAATAATTGTAATATTTCCCGTCTCATTCTAATAACTTTTTCAGATTCTGTATAAACTACCATTCCTTCTCTAACCTTTGTAGAGCAGGCAGTTTCTAATTTGGGACTATTTTCTATTTCCACTAAACATAGTCTACAAGCACCTACTATTTCTAAATTGGGGTCATAACATAGGGTTGGTATATCTATATCCACTTTTTTTGCAGCTTCAATTATATAATAATCTTTAGGTACTGTGGTTTTCCTCCCGTCTATGGTAATACCTACATTTTCCACTATTATCCCCCCTATTTCTTAATAACTGCATTAGTTGGACATACTTCCATACAAGTTCCACATTTTATACAAGCTTCAGTATCTATTACATGTCTTTCCTTTACCTTTCCAGATATACAAGATACTGGACAATTTCTTGCACATTTAGTACAACCAATACAATCTTCTGTAATAAAGTATTCTAATAGTTCTTGACAAATGCCCCCTGGGCATTTTTTATCATATATATGGGCTTCATATTCATCTCTAAAATATTTTAAAGTGGATATTACAGGATTTGCTGCAGTCTGCCCCAGTCCACATAGTGAAGCAATAGTTATGGTTTCTGCTAAGGATTCTAATCTTTCTATATCTCCATCTTCCCCTTTACCTTCTGTAATTCTTTCTAGGATTTCCAACATTCTCTTAGTTCCTTCTCTACAGGGAGTGCATTTACCACAGGATTCTTCTACAGTAAAGTCTAGGAAAAACTTAGCTATATCTACCATACAATTGTCCTCGTCCATTACTACCATTCCACCAGAGCCCATAATAGAACCTAGTTCTTCTAAGGATTTAAAATCTACTAGGGTATCTAAATACTCACTGGGAATACATCCCCCTGAAGGACCTCCTGTTTGAACAGCTTTAAATTTCTTATCCCCTGGTATTCCTCCACCTATATCAAAAATTATCTCCTTTAATGTAATTCCCATAGGTATTTCTATTAAACCTGTGTTTTTTACTTTCCCTCCTAGGGCAAATACTTTAGTTCCTGGGGAATCTTCTGTACCAATGGATTTAAACCATTCTGTTCCTTTTTGAAATATTACTGGCACATTTGCAAAGGTTTCCACATTATTAATAATGGTTGGTTTACCCCATAGTCCTTTATGAGCAGTTCTATGGATTTTAGTCCTTGGCATTCCCCTTTTACCTTCAATGGACTCCATTAATGCAGTTCCCTCTCCACAAACAAAAGCCCCTGCTCCTAATCTTAGTTCTATATCAAAATTAAAATCTGTTCCAAATATATTTTCTCCAAGTAATCCATATTCTTTTGCCTGTTTTATGGCTATTTCTAATCTATGAACTGCAATGGGATATTCTGCTCTTACATATATATAACCTTGATCTGCACCTATGGCATAGCCACATATAGCCATGGCTTCTAATACTGAATGGGGGTCTCCCTCTAAAATAGATCTGTCCATAAATGCTCCAGGATCTCCCTCATCTGCATTGCAAATTACATATTTTTGATCTGCTAAATACTCATAGGCAGTTTCCCACTTTATTCCTGCAGGAAAACCTGCTCCACCTCTCCCCCTTAAATTTGCTTCTTTTACCAAATCTATTACTTCCTTTTGAGACATTTCTGTAATTGCTTTAGCCAAAGCTTGATACCCATCTAAAGCAATATATTCTTCTATATTCTCAGGATTAATTAGGCCACAATTTCTCAAAGCTACTCTAGTTTGCTTTTTGTAAAAATTAACCTCATTAACAGGCTTAATTATTTCTTCTCCCCTAGATTCTTTAAATAATAATCTATCTACAATTTGTCCCTCTATAAAATGTTTTTCAACAATTTCATCTACATCTTCTAATTTTACATGACTATAAAATATCCCCTCTGGATATATAACTATATTGGGTCCTGCTTCACAAAGTCCAAAACAACCAGAAAGCACTATTTTAATATTATCTTCTAAAGCTTTCTCCCTTACTTTTTTCTCTAGTAATTCTCTAATTTTATCTCCATCTGAAGAATGACATCCTGTTCCTCCACAAACTAATACATGTATAGTGTGAGATTTCATATCCTTATGTTCAATTGGTATATATTTTTGTTCCTTCTGTCTTAATTCAATATTGGACAAAGCTTTTTCTCTAATTTGATTTAATTCTTCAATGGTTATCAATTTTGCCACCTCCAAATTATCTATATTTATTTAAAACATCTTTAATATCTTCTGGCTTAAGTCTACCATGGACATCATCGTTAACTACTATTACAGGTGCCAGTCCACAAGCTCCTAAGCATCTAGTTCCACTAATGGAAAACTTTCCATCAGGAGTAGTTTGTCCCACTGTAATTCCCAATTCTTTCTCAATTTCATCTAATATCTCCTGTGCCCCTCTAACATAACAGGCTGTTCCTAAACATATGCCTATATCATATTCCCCCTTAGGCACCAAAGTAAATTGAGAATAAAAAGTTATCACTCCATATATTTCAGAAACTGGAATTTTCATTTCCCTAGAAATCATTTCTTGTATTTCATTGGGAAGATAACCAAATGTACTTTGTGCCTTATGTAAAACCATCATTAAAGCACCTTTTTTATTTTTGTTTTCCTTCATAAAAAATTGAAACTCTTCAATTTTTTCTTTATTTGCCTCTAAATCAAATCTAAATTCCATTTCTAACCCCCCTTATATAATTAAAATGGACAGCTTAAAATAATGTGCTGCCCTAATTATGTAGTCCTACTTAATTGATATTATTTATTTGTTTTCTCCATATATTTTATTAATTTAATATTAATCTATTTACAGATTTTTGTCAATATTGGGATTGTTCAAAATTTAACACAGTTTTAAAAAAATAGTCTAATTTAAATTAGACTATTTTACTAAATCTACCATTTCTCCATTTGTTACCTTTTGTAAATCCTCTGGTTTTAATTGT
Organism: Tissierellia bacterium; assembly: GCA_012799055.1. Taxonomy (GTDB): domain Bacteria; phylum Bacillota; class Clostridia; order Tissierellales; family Tepidimicrobiaceae; genus JAAZMA01. The sequence goes on along the minus strand of JAAZMA010000028.1, from coordinate 8,057 downwards.
ATTTGTATACCTATTTTCCCTCCACTAACAATTATATTGTCTAAAATTATAGCAGTTTCATCTATAAAAGTTGGGTAATCTTTTTTCATTCCTATGGGAGAACAACCTCCCCTAATATAGCCAGTATATTTTAATATATCTTTTACGTGAATCATTTCTATTTTTTTCTCTCCTGTTACCTTTGCTGCTTTTTTAAAATCTAATTCCTCAGCAACGGGAATAATAAATACATATATTCCTCCACTATTTCCTTGGGCCACTAGGGTTTTAAAAACTTCTTCTGGATTTTTTCCAATTTTCTCTGCAACTGATATTCCATCTATTTTCCCATCTCTGTTATCATATGACATACTATTATAATTTATATTTAAATTCTCTAAAATTCTCATAGGATTTGTTTTTATATTAGCCATAATATTCCCCTTTCTTGAAAATTAAACTACCCTCTTTGAATCAAGAGGGTAGTCTAATTAATCTTCTAAATAATCCTTTAATTTTTTACTTCTAGTAGGATGTCTAAGTTTTCTTAAAGCTTTAGCTTCAATTTGTCTAATTCTTTCACGGGTTACATCAAATACCTTACCTACTTCTTCTAATGTTCTAGTCCTACCATCGTCTAAGCCAAATCTTAATCGTAGTACTTCCTGCTCTCTAGGAGTTAGGGTTTCTAAGACTTCGAATAATTGCTCCTTTAGAAAAATTTGAGTTGTTAGTTCTACTGGAGTGTCTATATGTTCATCTTCAATGAAATCTCCCAGTTGACTATCTTCTTCTTCACCTATGGGAGTTTCTAAGGATATGGGTTTTTGTGCAATTCTCATCATATCTATAACCTTGTCCACTTCTATATTCATTGTTTCAGCTATTTCTTCGGGAGTAGGCTCCCTACCTAAATCTTGTACCAATTGTCTTTGAGTTCTAACTAGTTTATTAATATTTTCAATCATGTGGACTGGTACCCTAATGGTTCTACCTTGATCTGCAATTGCCCTTGTTATGGATTGTCTTATCCACCAAGTAGCATAGGTACTAAATTTATATCCTTTTGTATAATCAAATTTTTCTACAGCCTTTATAAGGCCTAGGTTTCCTTCCTGAATTAAGTCTAAAAAAGACATACCTCTTCCTATATGTTTTTTAGCTATACTTACTACTAATCTTAAATTGGCCTCTGCTAAATGTTTTTTCGCCTCCTCATCCCCTGCTTCAATTCTTTTAGCTAATTCTACTTCTTCTTCACGAGTCAGGAGAGGAACTTTACCTATTTCTTTTAAATACATTTTAACAGGATCTCCTACATCTATGGCTTTAACTACACTCGCCCCAGTATCTTCTTTACTTTCGGATTCTTCATCAATTTCAATTTCTTCATCATCCTCCAAATCCTCTTCATCAAGTATATCAATGCCCATATCTCCTAGACTTATATATATTTCATCTATTTGATCAGGATCTAAATCCACATCTTCTAAACTATCTATTATTTCTTCATAGGTAAGGAATCCATCTTTTCTGCCTATATCTATTAGTTTTTTAACCCTATTCATTTTTTCAGTCTTCGTCATTTCAATCTCTCTATTTGTCCCTTGTATTTAAGATCTCTCCTTTCTATAAAATTATTTTGTTTAATTATTCCTTGTTTTATTCCTATATATATATCATATCATAAATAAAATTATATTGCTTTAAACCATTAATTATTGTCACAAAAATAAATTTTTTGCATAAAGCTTGTATAATATGGGTAACTATATTTGTAGACTAATATATTGGAGGTAAAAAAATGAAAATAGTTGCAATGGTTGGAAGTATGAGTAAAGAATCTAATAATAAAAAAGTTGTAAAGTTTATGCAAAAAAGATATAAGGATAAATTAGATATAGAAATATTATCTATAGATAAATTGCCCATGTACAATCAAGATATAGAACTTAATCCACCAGAATTAGTAGTGGATTTAAGGGAAAAAATAAAATCCAGCGATGGAATATTATTTGCAACTCCCGAGTACAATCATTCTATTCCTGCAGTTTTAAAAAACGCCATAGATTGGTTTTCTAGAGTAGAACCAGTATTAATAGGTAAACCTTCTATGGTAATAGGTGCTACCATGGGGAATTTAGGAACTGTAAGGGCGCAAGTTCATCTTAGACAAATTCTAAATTCTGGATTGGTAAATACATTAAATTTACCTGCAAATGAAGTATTTATAAGCACAATCCACGAAAAATTAGATGAAAAAGGCAATTTAATTCATGAACCTACTATTGAATATTTAGATCAAGTAATAAACAATTTCATAAAATGGATAGAAAAAGTTAAATAGGGCTGATGTAGCAGCCCTATTTTGGTTTTAACTAAGTTTAAATCTCTTTAATCTTGCATACTATCAAAAGGCTCTGTAGTATCAAAATGTCCCATTAAAGATTCTGTCTTTTCTCCATCTACTAAAAATTGTACTTTATCTACAGAATCTAATTCCAATAAACTATTTACTATTTGGCTAATTGTGAGGTCTTCTTGTAAAGAACCACCAAATAGACCCTCTTGAGAGAAGTTTACAAAAGCCATTCCATTGGAGACTTCCACACCTAATAGTTTTACTGTAGATGGTATTGAGGTACTTAATTTGTCTGACTCAGGCCCTTTCATTAATTCCCTAACAACTGCCTCTTCTAAAGATATATCTCCATATTCAATGGTTCTTTTTTCAGGCAAAATTTTATCTAAGTTTTCGTTTCCAGTTTCTATATATTCTTTGTTTGAAAAGTAAAGGATTATTTCCTCTTCATCAGTCTTTGGAGTAGGATCTACTATATCCACTTTATCCTCTTCATCAGTATCTTCACCATCTTCATTAACTATATCACTATCTTTGTCCTGGTCTACAATATCCCCATCTTTTTTTGGATTTTCAGAAGTACAAGCCACTAAACTAAATACCATAATTAGTATTAAAAAAATTGCTAATAATTTTTTCATTTATACCACTTCCTTTCTTTGATTATAGTATATAATAAATATTTTAAAATAAAATTAAGAAATATTAAGAAAGTGTTAAGAATCTAAAAATATTCTCTAAAAGATTATATAGGAATATTTATAATAAATTTACTTCCAAGACCTAGTTCGCTTTCAACTAATATGGACCACTTGTGTTTGTCAATAATATTTTTAACTATAGATAAACCTAAGCCATATCCTTCTATGTTTTTATAACTGGGAAAACTTCCATCTAATACCCTAAAATCTCTATCAAATATATTGTTTAAACTTTCCTCTGGAATCCCTAAACCATTGTCTTCCACAATAATTGTACCCTTGTGTTTTTCTTTTACAAGGAAAATCTTAACTTCTTTTATTTCCTTATTTTCATCTCCATATTTAATAGAGTTGTCCAAAATATTTAATAAAACTTCCTTAAGCTTATTTTTATCACATTTAACTATTATATCTTCCATTTCCATTATTTTTAACTGAACATTATTTTTTTCAGCATAGGGTGTTATAAATTTAACTGTTTCTTCTAAAATTTCTCCTATATTTTCCTCTTTTAATTCTAGGGTAATGTCTTCAAGTTTTATGGATGCCATTATATAATTAACCAATTCTTCCATTCTATTAGATTCTTCATAAATATCTTGTAAATACTCTTTATAAATTTCTATATCATTATCCCCAAAGGAAAGGGATTCAATTAGTGTTTTTATGGAGGTTAAAGGAGTTTTTAATTCATGGGATATATTGTTTATTAGATTTTTCCTATTTTTTTCTATACTATTTAGTTTGTAACTCATATGATTAAAACTATCTATAAGTAATCCAATTTCTCCATTGTACTTACCTTCCACTTGATAACCTAAATGTCCTGCAGAGATTTTTTCTACTCCATGGGTTAAGGTTTTTAATGGCTTTGTCATATTGTTGGCAGCAATAGTAATTAATAGTAAAGATATTATTAGTCCAAAGGTGGAAATCTTTAATATATTGTTTTTTAAATTTTCCATATCACTATTTACAGAATCCATTGAGGCAGATACTAATACTACACCTATTACTTTAGTTTCTAAACCAGTATTCATAGTAATTGGAACAGATAATTGAAGTACTTCTTTGTCTTCTATTTCATACAGTCCAGATTTAGATTTTCCTTTTAAACTAGCTTTTATTTCATCATTGTCTAGTTTTTTACCCATATAAGAATTGTAATTATCCATAATTACCTTTCTATTATTATCTATAACTAGTATTCTAGCATTAGCTTGTTTACCATAGCTTTTTACCATAAATCTAGCAAATATAATATCTTCCATATTGCTTTTATAGGTATCTGCTACTATATTTCCAGTTTGAAACAGTCTAATTTCTTCATTTTTTATTCTTGTATTTTTATAATTGTTTAAAATTAAAAAACTAACTCCCGTAAGGGTTAGGACTATTATTATGCTATATATAATTAGCATTTTAGTTCTTATTGAAATAATAACCAACCCCCCATTTAGTCAATATATACTTTTGCTCCTTATCTCCTATTTTTTCCCTAAGATTTTTAATATGCACATCTATGGTTCTAACATCAAAAGGTTCTTCTTCCCATATTTGATTAAACATTTCCTCTCGGGTAAATACTCTCCCTGGACTATTAGCCAATAAATAAAGCATATCAAATTCTTTTTGGGTTAATTCAATTTCTTTATTCTCTATATATACCTTTCTTTCATCTTTATTAATTACTAAATCTCCTAATGATAGGATAATATTTTCCTTTTGGCTTTCTAATCTTCTAGTTATAGCTTTAATTCTAGCAATTAACTCTAAAGTGTTAAAAGGCTTTGTCATATAGTCATCGGCCCCAAATTCAAAACCTAAGATTTTGTCATAGTCCCCATCCTTTGCAGTAAGCATAAGAATAGGTGTATTATGATTCTCCCTTATCTTTTTACATAGAATCATCCCATCAATATCTGGAAGCATTAAATCTAATATTATAAAATCTATTTTTTCCTTCTCTAGAGTAGCCAGTGCTTCTGCACCATTATAGGCAGGATAAACTTTGTAGTTTTGTTGTTCTAAACTATTGGTTAAGCCTTTAACTATTAGTTTTTCATCATCTATTACCAAAATATTCATATTATCACCTTCTCATTTAAGGATTTGCTATATTATTATATCATTAAAAATACAAAAAAACATCTTAAGTTAAGTTTAAGATGTTTTTTGAAAATGCAAAACAGTTGGTTTAATTACATTTATTGCAAAATTAATCTTGTTCTACAATATAGGAATAATTAGACAAAGCAAATTCTCTTCCTTTATCAGTAATCTTTAATATTTCATCTTTAATATAAACATAGTTTTTATCTAAAGTTTTATCTATTATTTCCTGGGTAAATTCTTTGTCCCAAGATAGATGATTTTTAATAGTATTTATTCCAGCTTCTTCCCTTTCTATAGGACTATTCTCATGATTTATTAAATGCATAAGCAGAGAAATTAGTGCAAATTCATATTTTTGTTCTTTTCTCCTTCTAATATTAGCTATTAAACCCCTATCTGGTAAAAATATAAATATTAAGGCGAATATTATTCCCACCATAGTGGCCATAGCACCAGCTATTGTTACATCAAAATACATGGCAATCCAGTATCCAGATAAGGCAGATATTATTCCAAATAGGGGGGATAATATTAGCATTTTAGTTAGATTGTCTGTTATTAAATAGGCTGTGGCTGGAGGTCCTACCATAAAAGCTAATACTAAAATAGCCCCCACTGCATCAAAAGCTGATACTGCCGTAATAGACACTAAGGTCATTAAAGAATAATGTATAAATACTGGTGAAAATCCTAATGCTGCTGCCAAACCTGTATCAAAAGTAGATAATTTTAATTCTTTAAAAAATAGACTAATATATAATATATTTAAAATTAAAACTCCTAACATAGTATATAGGGATTTTGGTCCAATATCTACCCCATTTATTACTAATCTATTAAAAGGTGCAAAGGCCAGTTCCCCTAATAATACTGCATCTACATCTAAGTGAATATTTCCTGCATATAGGGTTATTAAAATAATTCCTAAACTAAATAAAAAAGGGAAAATTAGTCCTATGGCTGCATCTTCATTTACTAATTTAGTTTTATTAATGGTTTCTACTAGAAAAACTGTAATAGTTCCCATTAAAGCTGCACCTATAATTAGAAAAGGGGAGGATAAATCTTTAGTTATAAAAAATGCCAATACTATACCTAATAATATTGTGTGGGAAATAGCATCTGCCATCATGGCCATTTGCCTTAGTATTAAAAATACTCCAGGTAATGCACAGGATGTGGCAACTAAAATAGCTATTAATTGAATTTCTAATTGTGGACTCATACTATATCCCTCCCATCCTCAAAAAATATACTTTCCATTTTGTCTAAACCCTTTTGAGTTATAGCCCAGTTCCCATTCTCATATTCCTTGGCTAATCCTAATATTTCTAATTTATGAAGTTCTCTTTTAAGCATTCTTTTAGAATGAATTATTCCTGTGTGATGTAAACAAATTGTATCTAAATCGTGGGGATGAAAATCTTCTCCATGATTTTTATACAATGAGTATAAATTATTTAATACCATATTGGCACCTAATTCTTTTTTATTATAATAGTCTTTTATCCTTCTCCAAATTAAACCTCTCTTTGGAGCAAATAGCATGGATATAAAAGCAATTATTGTAACTACCATTACAATAATTGGACCTGTAGGCATTTTGGGAATAGAAGAAGATATTATAGTTCCAATAACCCCAGATAGGGCACCAAATGTGGATGATAAAATAATCATAATAGATAATTTGTCTGTCCACTGTCGACTTGCTACAGCTGGAGCTATTAACATGGCACTCATTAAAACCACACCTACACTTTGAAGCCCTACCACTACTGCTATTACTATTAATGTGGTTAAAATTAAATCTAATTTATCTGTAGAAAATCCAATAATATCTGCAAAGTCTGAATCAAAGGATAAAAGTTTAAACTCTTTCCAAAATAGTATTACAGATATAATTGTAAATACTGCTATTATGGCCATTAAAATTATATCTCGTTCCAATAGTGTAGAAGCCTGACCAAATAGAAAGTTTTCTAATCCTGCTTGATTGGCATTGGGAATTTTTTGAATATAGCTTAGTAATACTAATCCAAATCCAAAAAATACTGCCAAAATCATACCTAATGCACTATCATATTTTATCCTACTATTTCTATAGATTGTATTTACAATAATAGTGGCAATCCAAGCAGCAATAAAAGCTCCTAGTAGTAACCATTCCGTATTTTTAGAACCTATAATTAAAAAAGATAGTCCAATTCCAGGCAATGCAGCGTGGGATACCATATCTCCTATTAAACTTTGTTTTCTAAGTACTGCATAGGTGCCTAAAGTTCCAGAAATAATTCCAAGTAAAATAGAGCCTATGGATACAATTCTAAGTGTGTAATCTGAAAATATTTCAGCTAGCATTACATCACATCCCTTTTTCTATATAGATTTTCATGGCTAGACCTATAGGTTCTCTTTAAATTTTCTTCTGTAAATACTTTATCTATAGGACCTGTTTCAATAATTACCCTATTAAGTAATACTACCCAATCAAAATATTCAGGTACAGTTTGTAAATCATGATGAACTACCACTACAGTTTTTCCCCTATTTTTTAATTCTTCCAATAGGCTAATAATTGCCCTTTCAGTTTTAGCATCTACTCCTTGAAATGGCTCATCCATAAAATATATATCTGCATCTTGTACTAGTGCCCTAGCTAAAAATACCCTTTGCTGCTGTCCTCCTGAAAGTTGACTAATTTGTCTGTCCATGAAGGAAAGCATATCTACTTTTTCAATGGCCTTAATAGCCAAATCTCTTTCCCTTTTCCCAGGTCTTTTTATCCAGCCTAATTCTCCATAGGTTCCCATGGTAACTACATCTAATACATCTGTTGGAAAATCCCAATCTACAGAACCTCGTTGGGGCACATATCCTATTTTTTTCCTTTGTTTTTCATA
>JAAZMA010000070.1 GCA_012799055.1 Tissierellia bacterium | reverse complement strand
CTTTGTTTAGTATCAGAAAATGTTAATATTAAATCCCTCTTAATAATCCCTATCATCTCTCCTACCTCCTTACGCTATAAACCATAATATCTTCTAAAGTAGGTTTTTCAATTAATATACTGTCTCCAAAGGTCTTTTTAACTTTATCTACATTATTCACTAGTCCTTCAAATCCTACAGATGTCTCCCTTAATCCTATAAATTGTTTTCTAGTATCATTATTTAATAAATTTGTGCCACCTTTGACTATGGCATAGTTTTCCAACACTTCATCTTTAGTTTTGGAAAATACTATACTCCCCTTGTTTATAAAAGTAATATAATCTGCTATTTTCTCTAAATCTGTAGTTATATGGGTAGAGAAAAATATGGATTTACTCTCATCTTGAATAATACTATATAAAATATCTAATATTTCTCTCCTAAATACAGGATCTAATCCCGATGTAGGCTCATCCATTATTATTAAATCTCCATGATGGGACAATGCTATAGCCAATGAAAACTTCATCTTCATTCCCTTAGATAGGGTTTTGATTTTTGCCTTTGGGTTTAAATCAAATTCCTTTATATAATAATTAAATTTATGTTCATCCCATTTGGAATAAAAAGGAGCTACTATATTTTTCATCTGTTCAATGGATAAGTTTTCATAATAATAGTTTTCATCATATACAAATCCTATTCTATTTTTAATTTCCTTTTCATATTTTATATGGTCTTTGCCAAAAACTTTTATTTCTCCCCCATCCTTTTTAAGTAAATTCATTATAAGTTTAATAGTGGTGGATTTTCCTGCCCCATTAGGTCCAATAAAACCCATAATATATCCTGGTTTTAAATTAAAGCTAATATTATCCAAAGTAAAATTTTTGAACTCTTTTCTTAAATTTTTAATTTCTAAAATATAATCCATGGCTATACCTCCCTATATAAAATTCTTAACATTTCTTCTATTTCTTCATAATTTAATCCTAGTAATTTACTTTCTTCTACTACTTCAAATAGTTTTTCTTCAATGATTTTAAGTTTTTTCTCCCGCATTAATTCTTTATTCTGCTGTGCCACATAGGAGCCTTTCCCTTGAACTGTTTCTAAAAAGCCTTCTTTTTCTAATTCGTCATAAGCCCTTTTAGTGGTGATTACAGATATTTGCAGATCCCTTGCCAAACCTCTAATGGAGGGAAGCAATTCACCTTCCTCTAATTCTCCTTTTAAAATCATAGCTTTAATTTGGCTAGAAATTTGTTCATAAATAGGCTCTTTTGAGGAATTAGATATAATTATCTTCATAAAAATCCTCCTATTTTAAATGTAAATGGTGTTTATTGTGTATATATTGTTTATATACAGTATATATTGTGTCTTTAGTTTTGTCAATACATTTTTATAAATAAAACAAAGGAAATGTCCCTACTGTATCTTTGTGTTAAGTGGCAGTATTTACCAAAATAAGTTAGTAAGTTAGTGCCAGGTTCAAATATTTATTCCCCATTTTATTGTGAACCTCTAAAAAATAAGGGTTGACAATTAGCTATAAATAAACTAGAATCTAATTGTCAACCTAATATTATTACTGGTTTACATATATTGCTATAATTATTAATTTACATAGGGGGGATTAGATGAAAATTACCACAAGGGAAATGATACTAGTATCTTTATTTACAGCATTAACTGCTATAGGAGCTTTTTTAAGTATTCCCATAGGAAATGTACCTATTACTTTACAGTCTATGTTTACCATATTGGCAGGACTACTTCTTGGCCCTAGATTAGGTGCACTTTCTCAATTAATTTATGTATTATTAGGGCTCTCTGGTGTAAGAATATTTGCAGGATTTTCTGGTGGTCCACAAACTATATTTTCTCCAAGTTTTGGGTTTTTAATAGGTTTTATTCCTGCAGCTTTTGTCATTGGAAAAATTACACATGGTGATAAAAATCCTAGTTTTGTAAAAATATTTATAGCTGCTTTAGGAGGAACCTTAATTATATATTTATTTGGAGTTCCCTATATGTATATGATTTTAAATAATGTATTAAATAATCCTATTTCTTTTACTACAGCTATAAAATCTGGTTGTTTAATTTTTCTACCAGGAGATTTGTTAAAGGTAATTGTGTCTTCATTAGTTGCAGTTAAAATAATCAATAGAATAGAACTGGCTAATCCTTAAAAAAATATAATTTTTATATAGTAAAAAAAGATTAAGCCTTAAAACTTTAAAATTATTGCAAAGTTCTACAATGTAAAAAGGTTAATTAATTTAAGGCTCTATGAAAAAACAGTATGGCGAAAATCTCCATACTGTTTTTCATAGAGCTATCTATTTCTATCCTACTATCTCTTCAATTTTAAGATAATTATCCTCCCACAATTTTAAATAATCTCCATCTATTTTAACTACTGGTTGAGTAATTTTATTGGGATGTATAAATTTTATTTTCCCAACTCTTCCATTGCTTAATTCTACTTTAGAATTCACATATAATTGTACTATATTTTTTAAAAAAAGATTTAGTATATTAGTATCAAATTTTTCAAAACCCATATTATAAAATTCTTCAATAGCCTCAAATGGTGTACTTTTCTCTTTATATACTCTTTCTGAAGTTAATGCATCGTAAACATCTCCTATGGCAATTATTTTGGCATATAAATTAATTTCCTCACCTTTAATTCCATAGGGATAACCACTTCCATCTTCCCTTTCATGATGACAAAGTATTCCGTACCTAACTTTTTCTGATAAAAAAGGCATCTCTTTAGACAATTTATATCCATCTAAGGGATGTTTTTTTACTAATTCAAATTCCTCTTTAGTTAATTTTCCCTTTTTATTTAATATCTCATTTGGAATATTAGATTTTCCCAAATCATGAAGTAATGCTGCCTGACATAATTCCCTTAATTCTTCCTTATTTAAGTCTAAAAGACTTCCTATAAATAAAGAATATACTGCCACATTAACACTATGATTATAAGTGTATTCATCATTATCTTTTATATTATTTGTATATCCTATCATTTCCCT
>JAAZMA010000170.1 GCA_012799055.1 Tissierellia bacterium | reverse complement strand
TTCCATAGTTCCTATGGATACTCTAATCCAAGTGCCTCCCATAGGTCTAATAATTACACCTCTTTTTTGTAGTTCTACAAATATTTCTTCTGCATCTCTTTCCACATTAACATAGATATGATTGGTTTCAGATTCTGGAAATTCAAATCCTAGTTTTTCAAATTCATTATATAAGTAATTTTTGCCTTCTAAGTTTACATTATAAATTTCTTTAATAAAGTCCTGATCTTCTAAAGCTGCAATGGCGGCTATTTGTGCCAAAGAGTTTACATTAAAGGGCCCTCTTACTTTATTTATATTTTCAATTATATCTGGGGTACCAACTGTATAGGCTACTCTTATTCCAGCTAGGCCATAGGCCTTGGAAAAGGTTCTCATAACCAGTATATTTGGGTATTTTTCTACGAACTTAATACTATCCATGGGATAATCATCTCTTGTAACAAATTCTCTATAGGCTTCATCATAGGCAATAAGTACATTTTCTGGCACCTTGTCAAAGAACTTAACTAATTCAGCTTCTGTAACCATGGTACCTGTTGGATTATTTGGATTGCAAATCCAGATTAATTTAGTTTTATCTGTAATTTTTTCTAAAATGCCTTCTAAATCAAAAGTGAAATCTTTTAGTGGTACAATTACTGGGGTGCCTCCCATCATCTTTGTTGTGGCTATATATCTTGGGAAAGTAATATCTGCCATAATAACCTCATCTCCAGGAGAGATATAGGTTTTAGAAATTAAATCTATCATTTCATCTGAACCACTAGGAATAAGGATTTTATCTGTAGATACGTTTAATTTTTCCGAAAGGGCTTCTTTTAATGCTGTAGCATTTCCATCAGGGTATATGGCTAGATTATCTAAAGAATTAATTAATACTTCTTTTACTTTTTTGGAATAGCCAAGGGGGTTTTCGTTAGAGGCAAGTTTTATTACCCTATCTAGTCCATATTCCCTTTTTACATCCTCAATAGGCTTTCCAGGTTTATAAGGTTTTAATCCCTCAATTTCCTGCCTATAATTAATTGACATTTCATCAGCTCCTTTTATTTTAATCCTTTATTATTAGTATAACATGAATATTTTTACTATCAATAAAAAATACTATGATAAATAAGGATTTCATGATATAATCTATAAGGATAGTTATAAGATTTTTCAAAACTTTGTTGCTTTACTTGTTGTTTTAAGCTTTAAAAGATTTATTTAAAATCTTTAAAATAACAAAAATGCTGGTTAAGGGGGAAAGTGTTAATGAAAGTATATCAAACGGACAAAATTAGGAATCTAGCACTAATAGGACACAGTGGTAGTGGTAAAACAACTTTAACAGAAGCCATATTATATGTAACAGGAGTGACTAAAAGACAAGGTAAGGTAGAAGATGGCAATACTTTATCAGATTTCGATAAGGAAGAAATAGCAAGAAAGGTGTCTATTGGAACAGCTGTAATTCCAGCAGAATTAGAGGATACTAAATTTAACTTTTTAGATACTCCTGGATATTTTGACTTTGCAGGAGAAATGTATGGTGCATTAGAAGCAGCTGAGGGAGCTATATTATTAATAGACGCATCCTCAGGTGTGGAAGTTGGAACAGAAAAGTCTTGGAAATATGTAGAAAACAATAATATTCCAAGATTAATTTTCTTAAATAAAATGGATAAAGAAAATGTTAATTTTGAAAAGGTTTTAAATGACATTAAAGGCCATTTTGGTGACAAAGTAGTACCTTTTACATTACCTATTGGAGAAGCAGAAAACTTTAAAGGCTTAGTATCTGTAATTGATGAAGTAGCTTATGAATACAATGGAAAAGATGCTAAAGAAGTAGATATACCAGAAGAATTAAAAGGTGAAATTGAATCTATTAATGAGGCTTTAATGGAAAAAGTGGCAGAAACTACTGAAGAATTAATGGAAAAATATTTTGAAGGAGAAGCATTTACCATAGAAGAAATTCGACAAGGTCTTAAACTTTCAGTAATGAATGGGGATTTAGTTCCACTAATTGTAGGTTCAGCAGAAGAAGCCATGGGAGTTGATTTTCTATTAAATGTGGCTAAAAACTATATGCCTAATCCAACTGAAGTGGGAGATAACAAAGGCTATAAAGGCGAGGAAGAAGTAATTAGAAAAGTTGATGTAAATGAGCCATTCTCAGCTATAGTGTTTAAAACCATAGTTGACCCATTTGTTGGAAAACTATCCTTATTTAAAGTAAAATCAGGTAAGATTACAAAAGATAGTGAAATATACAATGTATCTAAGGATAAAACAGAAAAACTAGGAGGTCTTTTTGTACTAAGGGGCAAAAACCAAATTGAAGTATCTGAAGTAGTAGCAGGAGATATTGGTGCCACCTCTAAATTATCAGTAACTCAAACAGGCGATAGTATATGTAGCAAATCTGATCCAACCCTATATGATAGAATAGAATACCCTCAACCAACACTATTTTTAGCTGTAGAGCCAAAATCTAAAGGTGATGAAGAAAAAATTGGTACCTCTTTACAAAGACTAACAGAAGAAGATCCAACCTTTGTTGTAGAAAGAAATGCAGAAACTAAACAACTATTAATTGGTGGCCAAGGCAATATGCAATTAGCAGTTATAATAGATAAATTAAAAAATACCTTTGGTGTAGAAGTTAATTTAATTAGTCCAAAGGTAGCCTATAGAGAAACTATTAAGGGTAAATCAGATGTTCAAGGTAGACACAAGAAACAATCTGGTGGAGCTGGTCAATATGGGGATGTTCATATTAGATTTGAACCTTGTGATGAAGAATTTGTATTTGAAGAAGAAGTATTTGGTGGAGCAGTACCTAAGAATTATTTTCCAGCTGTAGAAAAAGGCTTAGTAGAATCCTTAGAAGAAGGGGTGCTAGCAGGGTATCCTGTTGTAAATATTAAGGCTACATTATATGATGGTTCTTACCATCCAGTAGATTCTAATGAAATGGCATTTAAAATTGCGGCATCCTTAGCTTTTAAAAAGGGTATAGAAGCAGCTAACCCTATATTACTTGAGCCAATAATGAAAGTAGAAGTATTGGTTCCTGAAGATTATATGGGGGATGTAATGGGAGATATGAATAAACGTAGAGGTAGAATCCTTGGTATGGAGCCTCAAGCAGATGGTTCCCAATTAGTTATAGCAGAAGCACCTCAAGCAGAATTGTTTGAATATGCTATAGACTTAAGGTCTATGACTCAAGCTAGAGGAAGTTTCACCATGGAATTTTTAAGATATGATGAAGTGCCAGGAAATATTGCTGAAAAAATCATAGAAGAAGCAAAGGCTGAAAAAGAATAATAAGGAATAATAAAAAGGGTTTCCATTTTGGAAACCCTTTTAAATACCCCTTGAAAATTTTATTATTTTAATGCATAATATAATAAAGAACAAAGATAGTCAAAGTCAAAGGAGTGTTAAAATGCCAGGGATGAGTAATATTATAGAAAGATTTATTAAGGAAATGTTAGAAGAGGCTGAAGATGGAATAATAGAAATAGGCAGAAATGATTTAGCAGATCAATTTGGATGTGCCCCTTCTCAAATAAATTATGTACTAACTACTAGATTTACTCCTTATAAAGGTTATTATATTGAGAGTAAAAGAGGTGGCGGTGGGTATATAAAGATAATGAAGGTAGGAATAAATGAAGATAAATATATGGAAGAATTAATTTTAAATACAATAGGAGATTCTATTACTAAGAATAAAGCTTTTCATATTATTGAAGGTTTAGTAGAAGAAGAAATAATCTCCACAAGAGAAGGTTATTTAATGAAAGCAAGTATTGAAGATACAGCCTTAAGAAATGTAACATCAGGTAGAAATCATCTACGGGCTGATATATTGAAAAACATGCTTCTTATAGTTATGAGATAAAGAGGAGGCGATAATTGTGTTGTGCCAATCATGTAATAATAATCAAGCAACAGTCCATTATACCAAAATTATTAATGGGAAAGTTTCAGAGCTACATCTTTGTGAAGAATGTGCAAGAGAAAAAAACGAATTTGAATTTGACACTGCTTTTTCCTTTCACAAACTATTAACTGGTTTAATTGACAATATACAAAGTGAAACAATGGAAAAAGACCTTCAGGATATAGTATGTAGTTTTTGTGGTAGTTCCTATTCTAAATTTAAACAAACAGGGAAATTTGGATGTCCAGAATGTTATAATAGTTTTAAATCAAAATTATCTCCACTATTTAAAGGCATACATGGGCATAATGAACATATTGGTAAAGTTCCTGAAAGAGGCAATCAAGCTGTAGTTAAGAAAAGAGAAATTACTAAACTTAGAGAAGAATTAGAAGAATTAGTTGCCATAGAGGCCTTTGAAAAAGCAGCTGTTGTAAGGGATAAAATAAATGCATTAGAAAAGGAATTAGAGGAGAAGAGAGGGGATAATTAATGGGAAAATGGTATGAAGGCACTGGTCCAGAAGAAGATGTAGTAATTAGTAGTAGAATAAGAATAGCAAGAAATGTACAAGACTATAGATTTCCCCAAGAAATGGGTATAGAGGAATCTGAAAATCTTACTCAGGAAGTATTAAATGGGGTAAAAAACATACCTAATAATGATAATTATAAATTTATTAGAATTGGGAACCTATCTCCTGTAGAGAGAATGGTTTATATAGAAGAGCATTTAATTAGTCCTGGCTTAGTTCAAAATATAGATAAGGGAAGTTTTCTATTAAGAGAAGATGAAAATATAAGTATAATGATAAATGAAGAGGACCATATAAGAATTCAGGTTTTACTACCAGGGCTAAATTTAGAAAAGGGATGGCAATTTTGTGATGAAATAGATGATTATTTAGAAAATAGTATAGACTACGCTTTTCATGAAGACTTTGGATATTTAACAGCTTGTCCTACTAATGTAGGCACAGGTCTTAGGGCCTCAGCCATGGTTCACATACCCTCTTTAACCATGACAGGCCATATAAATAGTTTAGTTCAAGGGCTAAATAAAATAGGTCTTACAGTTAGAGGTATATATGGGGAAGGTACTGAGGCTGTGGGAAATCTATATCAAATATCCAATCAAACCACCTTAGGTGAAAAGGAAGAAAGAATAATTGAAAAATTAAAAAGTGTAATATACCAAATTATAGAAAGAGAAAGGGATATTAGAAATAGTTTACTATCTAAAAAAAGAATAGAAATAGAAGATATGATAATGAGAT
The DNA here is from genome assembly GCA_012799055.1 of Tissierellia bacterium. Lineage (GTDB taxonomy): Bacteria > Bacillota > Clostridia > Tissierellales > Tepidimicrobiaceae > JAAZMA01. Next base: position 8,064 of record JAAZMA010000170.1, on the reverse strand, counting down.
CTTTGGGTATTTTAAAATACTCAAGGAAAATATCATCAAAAGAAGCTATGAAACATTTATCTAATGTAAGATTAGGCATGGAAATGGGTATAATTAAAGATATGGATTTTAAGAGTATTTCTAAATTAATGATAGATGTACAACCAGCAGGTATTCAAAAAAACAAAGAACAAAATATGAGCAAAGCTGAAAGAGATATAGAAAGGGCAATATTAATAAGAAAAAGCATATAGATTAGGAGGGATAATATGGCAATGTTTGGAAGATTTACAGAAAAGGCACAAAAAGCCATACTATTAGCCCAAGAAGAGGCAAAAAGATTACGTCATAATTATGTTGGCACTGAACATATATTATTAGGTTTACTAGCTGTAACTGAAGGTGTTGCAGCACAATCATTAAATAATATGGGAGTAAATTTGGAAAATGCTAGAAATGAAGTTATTAAACTTGTAGGACAAGGAGATTATGAAGCAGATATTATGGGCTTTACTCCAAGAACTAAAAGATTGTTTGAATTAAGTTTTTTAGAGGCGAGAAATTTAGGGCATAATTATGTTGGAACTGAGCATATATTATTAGGCTTATTAGAAGAATCTGAAGGTGTAGCTGTTTTAGTATTAAAAAAATTAGGGGTAGATATACAAAAATTAGAGGAAAATATATTAGATATGTTAGCTGACAATCAATATAAGGGGACATCAACCCAAGAAGGGGGAAGTAAAGCTACTCCAAACCTAGACAAATATAGTATAGATTTAACTAAAGCAGCTATTGATGGAAAAATTGACCCTGTTATTGGCAGAGCTAAGGAGATTGAAAGGGTTATTCAAATATTAAGTAGAAGGACTAAAAATAATCCTGTGTTAATTGGAGAACCTGGCGTTGGGAAAACTGCCATAGCTGAAGGTTTAGCACAAAAAATAGTAGAAGGAGAAGTACCTGAAATTATAAAGGATAAAAGAGTAGTAACCTTAGACTTACCTGGTATGTTAGCAGGGGCAAAATATAGGGGAGAATTTGAAGAAAGATTAAAGGCAGTAATGAATGAATTACATGAAGATGGAAGTATAATATTGTTTATAGATGAACTTCACACTATAATTGGAGCAGGAGCCGCTGAAGGAGCTATAGATGCATCAAATATTTTAAAACCAGTACTAGCAAGGGGAGACCTTCAAGTAATAGGTGCTACTACCATAGATGAATACAGAAAACATATAGAGAAGGACTCTGCATTAGAAAGAAGATTCCAACCTATTATGGTAGAAGAACCTACAGTAGAAGATACTATTAAAATTTTAGAAGGCTTAAGAGATAGGTATGAAGCTCATCATAGAGTAGAAATTTCTGATGAAGCTATAAAAGCTGCTGCTGAACTATCTAGTAGATATATTACTGACAGGTTTCTACCTGATAAAGCCATAGATTTAATAGACGAGGCAGGTTCTATGATTAGAATTCAATCCTATGTAGCTCCAGATGGACTAAAGGATTTGGAAGAGAAACTAGAAGAATTATCCCAAGAAAAAGAAGAAGCAGTTAATACTCAAAACTATGAAAAGGCAGCTAAAATTCGAGATTTAGAAAAGAAAATTAAAGAAGAATTAGAAGAAGAAAAGTCTAATTGGGAAAAGGAAAAACAAAGGTCTAATATGGTATTAGGCTATGACGATATAGCTAAAGTAGTATCTAATTGGACTGGAATTCCAGTATCTAAAATGACCACAGAAGAAAGTGAACGATTATTAAATTTAGAAGAAATTCTTCATGAAAAGGTAATAGGACAAAATCAAGCAGTAGAAGCTGTGTCTAATGCAGTAAGACGAGCAAGAGTAGGCTTAAAAGATCCTCAAAAGCCTGTGGGAACCTTTATCTTTGTAGGACCTACAGGAGTAGGTAAAACTTATTTAGCCAAGGCTTTGGCTGAAACCCTATTTGGTGATGAGGAAGCTATGATTAGAATCGATATGAGTGAATATATGGAAAAACACTCTGTTTCTAGACTTGTAGGCTCTCCTCCAGGATATATAGGTCATGATGAAGGAGGACAGCTAACAGAAGCAGTTAGAAGAAAGCCTTATTCAGTGGTACTATTTGACGAGGTGGAAAAAGCCCATCCTGATGTATTTAATATATTACTTCAAATATTAGATGATGGTAGACTAACAGATTCTAAAGGAAGAACTGTAGATTTTAAGAATACAGTAATTGTTATGACCTCTAATGTAGGAGCCACATCTCTTAGAAAACAAAATGTATTAGGTTTTTCAGCAGTAGGAAATGAAGAAAAAGAAGAATATGAAAAAATGAAGGAAACTATAATGGAAGAATTAAGAAAAACTTTTAGGCCTGAATTTTTAAATAGAATTGACGAAGTAATTGTATTCCACTCTTTAATGGAGGAGCAGGTAAAGGAAATAGTGGAAATTATGGTAAAAGATTTAGAAAAGCGAATGAGAAAACTAAATATAAATATTAGAGTAACCAATGATACTATTGACTATATAAGTAATAAAGGATTTGACCCTGTATATGGGGCTAGACCATTGGAAAGAACTATTACTAAAATGATAGAAGACCAATTAGCAGAAGAAATCCTAAAAGGTTCAGTTTCAAAAAACGACAATATTGTAATAGATTTTAAAGAAGATAAATTAGTATTTGAAAAAGAGCCTATAGCTTAAGCTATAGGCTTATACATATAAATTGGGAGGCTCATTATGAAAAAAGTAAAAACTATCTATAGATGCTCTAATTGTGGATATGAAAGCATTAAGTGGATGGGTAGATGTTCAGAGTGTGGAGCTTGGAATAGCCTAAAAGAAGAAATCTTATCTCCTAAGACAAAGGGAAGTAAAACTAAACAATATATTGGGGATAGGCCAAGTCCTGTGCAATTATCTACAATAGATGTAGATGAAGGTATAAGGATAAAAACTAGTATAGAAGAATTTAATAGGGTTTTAGGGGGAGGAATAGTAAGAGATTCTGTTACTATTCTTACTGCCCGTCCTGGTGCTGGAAAGTCTACATTATTATTGGAAATTTCCAATGATATAGCAAAGAAAAATTATAAAGTGCTATATGCCTCAGGAGAAGAAAGTGAAACTCAAATTAGAAATAGAGCCAATAGAATTATAGATGAAATTCCAGAAGATATATGGATATTATCTGATACTAGTATGGACAATGTTTTGAAATCTATTGAAGAAATAGATCCTGATTTAATTATAATAGATAGTATTCAAACTTTTACCTTGGCAGAATTTGATTCTAGAGCAGGCTCCCCTATACAAACTATAGAAACTGCCAGTGCATTAGTAGATATAGCTAAAAATAAAAATAGGCCTAGGGCAGTAATTATGGTAGGTCATATGACTAAGGCTAATGAAATGGCAGGACTTAGAACCTTAGAACATTTAGTAGATACAGTTTTATACTTAGAAGGGGAATCAGAAGAAGAACTAAGAACTTTAATGGCTACTAAAAATAGATTTGGTAGAACAGGAGAAATAGGTTTATTTTCTATGGGAGAGGAGGGAATGATTCCCATAGACAATCCTTCAGAATACTTTATAACTAGAAGGGACAAGGATACAAATGCAGAAGGTACTGCTTTATCAGTAATAAAGGAGGGTTCTAGACTTATTGTAGTAGAAATAGAATCTTTAGTTTCCCACTCCTTTACTCCTTTTCCATCTAGAATTGGAGAATGTTTAAGAAGAGATCAACTAAACACCTTAATATCTATTTTAGAGCAAAGAGGAAATATGCCCCTATATGATAAAAATGTAGTTATTAAAACTACTGGAGGCTTAAAACTAAGTGAGCAAGCAGTAAATTTAGCTATTATTATGAGCATAGTATCCTCTGTATTAAATAAACCAATTCCCAATGATATAGTATTCATTGCAGAAGTAGGTTTAACAGGAGAATTAAAAAAAGTCCCAGCCTTGGAATCTAGAATTAAAGAATTAGATAGAATGGGTTTTAAAAAAGTGTATATTCCCAAAGGAGCATTAAAACTAGAGGAAAAATTTAAAACTATAGAAGTAATTGAACTAAGAACTTTAGTGGAAGTTATGAATGATGTTTTTCCCTATTAATATTAATGAAAAGTATAAAAGCTAAGGATATATCCTTAGCTATTTATTTAAGGCTAAAAAGACCTAAAGTTTTAATATTGCTATATTCTTTATATAATGCCTCAGATATATTAACATCTAAAGCATTGGATAGTGCAGCTAAATAGAATAAATAGGCACCTATTTCTTCTAGAAGTATTTCCCTACAACCAGGACATAGGGATCCTGAGATATGTGATTCCATACTGTTTTTCATCTCTTCTAAAGAGTTTTTATTGAAATCCTGCTTACTAGTATTAATTTCAATACAACCACAAGAAGTAGAAGATTTCACCACTGCCCTATTTATTCTAGCAGTATATTCATTTAATTTAGTTATAATATCTAATATGCTTCTATGTCTAATGAGTACATTATCTACTTGATTTTGGAACTCATCAAAATCTAAATCTTTATTAATATTTACTACATTTGTATTTCTGCCCATACAGTCAACTCCTGTCTTATAAAAATTGTCCTATTCTTATTATACTTATAGAGACAAGCAGTTGTCAAATATTTCTAGTAATATATTTTTTGGAAAATAAACAAAAATTATAAGTTGACAAGATAAATATTTTTATGGTACAATATATGCTTTACAACCTTTACCTATTAATGTATAATATAATAAGAAGTAGTAGTAGGATGGGAGGTTGTTATATGTTTAATATTGGAGATAAAATAGTTTATCCTATGCATGGCGCTGGGGTAATAGAGGGTATTGAAGAAAAAGAAATTTTAGGTGAAAAGAGAAAATACTATATAATGAAGATGCCCATAGGTGATATGAAAGTAATGATACCTGTAGACAATGTAGAAGAAATTGGGATTAGGGAAATAATTAATAATGAAGAATTAGAAAAAGTATTAACCATATTACAAGGTGATAAAACTAAAATGCCTCAAAATTGGAATAGAAGGTATAGAGTTAATATGGAAAGAATAAAATCTGGAGATATTTTTGAAATTGCAGCAGTAGTTAGAAATCTTATGTTAAGGGATGCAGAAAAAGGTCTTTCAACTGGAGAAAGAAAAATGTTAAATAGTGCAAAACAAATGCTCATCAGTGAAATAGTTTTAGTATCAGATGTAGATCAAGAGGAAACAGAAAGGTTAATAGATGATGCAGTTAATTCAGCATGAAAACTTTTATTTATTTTGTTATATAATTTAAATTTATGGTAATAAATATATTAAGGGAGGTGAGCTAATGTTTGACAAAATTATGCGTGGCGTCATTGCTCTATTAGGAATGTTAATTGGCTATGGCCTAGTTATTGGTTTGAAAGCTCTAGAGATTATTACCATAACTAATAAAGGGTGGTTAAGTTTAGTAGTCCATTTAGGTGTAAGTCTTATTTTTGGAATTATATTTTTTCTATTAGCTCCAAGATTAATTCGTGGAGGAAGGAAGTTAATATCATTTATTGAAGTAGAACTGCAAAATGTGCCTGCCTATGAAATAGCATTAGGGTCTGTTGGCTTGATTGTTGGTTTAATTATTGCTTATTTATTAAGTCAACCTTTCTATAATCTTAATATACCTTATTTAGGAGTTGTAATATCTATTATTTTATATTTAATATTTGGTTATCTTGGTATAAAAATTCCAACTAGGAAAAAGGATGACTTCTCCAATGCTATTGGAAGTATGAAAAAGGGTTCTAAAGAAAAGCAAAAGCTTAATTGTAAATCTTGTCCTAAGGTTTTAGATACTAGTGTAATAATCGATGGTAGAATAGCAGATATTTGTAAAACAGGATTTATAGAAGGACCTTTAGTTATACCAGAATTTGTATTAGAAGAATTACAACATATTGCAGACTCTTCTGATTCCCTTAAAAGGAATAGGGGGCGAAGAGGTTTGGACATTTTAAATAAAATACAAAAAGAATTGGATATAGAAGTAATTATTCACGATAAAAAATTTGAAAGTGAAAAAGAAGTAGATACAAAACTATTAAAACTCACTCAAATGCTTAAGGGTAAAATTATTACTAATGACTATAATTTAAACAAAGTAGCAGAAGTACAAGACATTGCTGTACTAAATATAAACGAATTAGCCAATGCAGTTAAACCAGTGGTATTACCAGGAGAAGAAATGGTAGTTCAAGTTATAAAAGATGGAAAAGAAGTTGGTCAAGGTTTAGCCTATTTGGATGATGGAACTATGATAGTCGTAGAAGGTGGTAAAAAACACATTGGTGAAACCATAGATGTATTGGTAACTAGCGTCTTACAAACATCTGCTGGAAGGATGATTTTCGCAAAGCCTAAAATATTGGTAGATAGAGCAGTTTAGGGTCAAAAATATTTTGACCCTTATATTTTTGCTTTTTTTGGATATTATAAAATCATAATAATTTTACATTCCAATAATATATGCTATAATATTGAAGAGGTGAAATATATGTACAAAGACCAATACATTTCAGTTATAATTGCAGCAGCTGGAATGAGTAATAGAATGGGTTCGAAAATAAACAAGCAATTTATTTCTATTAACAATAAACCAATTTTAGTTCATACATTAGAAAAGTTTGAAGAGTGTAGTTATATAGATGAAATAATATTAGTTGCCAAAGAGGACGAAATAGATTATTGTAGAAAAGAAATTGTAAAAAGATATAATTTTAATAAGGTTTCTAAAATTATTAGAGGTGGAAAGGAAAGGCAAGATTCAGTTTATAATGGAATACTTGCTTTAAATGAAAAAACTGATATAGTACTATCTCACGATGGTGCAAGGCCTTTTGTGAAAATAGAAAATATAATTGATGGTATAAAAGGTGCCTATAAATATGGTGCTTGTGTAGTGGGAGTGCCAGTTAAAGATACTATTAAGGTAGTTGGAGATTCCAACGAAATAGTAAAAACTCCAAAAAGGGATATGTTGTGGGCAGCTCAAACCCCTCAATGTTTTAAAAAAGAAATAATTTTAGAAGGACATAGAAAGGCCATAGAAGATGGATATGTGGGAACAGATGACAGTGTACTAGTAGAAAGAATGGGAATAGATGTAAAAATGGCTATGGGTTCTTATAAAAATATTAAAATTACCACTCCTGAAGATTTAATTATAGCAGAGTCTATATTAAAAGATATGGATACCATATACAATAGAAGGGAGTTTATATTTCAAACTAGATAGGTGATAAAAATGAAAATAGGAATAGGATATGATGTACATGCCTTTAGTGAAAATAGAAAATTAATCCTAGGTGGAGTAAGTATTCCTTATGAAAAAGGCTTATTAGGTCATTCAGATGCTGATGTATTGGTTCACGCCATAATGGATAGTATATTGGGAGCGCTAGGGCAAGGAGATATAGGCAAGCACTTTCCAGATACAGATGAAAAATACAAAGATATATCTAGTCTTATACTTTTAGAAAAAGTATATAATATTATGATAGATGCTAAATATAAAATTGGTAATATAGACACAGTAATAATAGCTGAAAATCCTAAATTATTTCCATATATAGAGAATATGAAGCTTAATATATCTAAAGTTTTAAATACAGATATTTCAAATATAAATATTAAAGCAACTACTACGGAAAAATTAGGATATACAGGTAGAGGTGAAGGCATAGCAGCCCAAAGTGTTTGTTTACTTATGGCAATAGAATAAATATTAAAAACATTTGACATTTTTTAGTTTTTTTAGTATGATGGTGTATAATTAAATATATGGCTATGATAGGAAATAGTAGGTATTTATGGTCTTAGAGAGGAAATCAAATGGTGAAAGATTTCTGACCCAATATATACCCAACCCGTCCTAGAGCCTTTAGGTAGAACATTAAGTATACCTAAACGTTAGTTTCGTTAAAACTTCAAGTGGACCTAAAGTTAAAGTAAAACACTAGGTCTATTAGAGTGGTACCGCGGATTAAGTCTTTCGTCTCTATATTGGAGAAGAAAG
>JAAZMA010000269.1 GCA_012799055.1 Tissierellia bacterium | reverse complement strand
TCTACTGCATTTGTAGCATCTGCTTTAATATAATGATCTGCTAATCCTGCTTTTTTAGTTCTAGCTATGGTTTCATCTCTAGAACCTACACAAATTACTGTACCTGTTACACCTGCACGTTTCTTAGCTTCATATAGACATAGCATTCCTGATTTTCCTGTACCACCCATAACTACTACAGTATCTCCTGGTTTAACTAATTTTGCTGTTTGGGCTGGTGCTCCTGCCACATCTAATACAGATAGTGCTAAATTTTCTGGCAAATCATCTGGTAATACTGCATATATGCCTGATTCAAACAATATGGCTTTTCCCTTAATATCTACTTGGTCTACATCTTGTCTAATTTCTAAAAAATCATCTATTCTTAAAGGTGTTAAGGATAGGGATACTAAAGTGGCTATTTTGTCCCCAACTTTTAAATCAGTTTTTCCTTCTAAGGCTGGACCTATTTTTTCCACTGTACCTATTAGCATTCCACCAGAACCTGTAACAGGGTTTTGATGTTTGCCTCTTTCTTCCACTATACCTTTCATTATTTTCTTAATTTCTTCTTCATTTCCACCTGCTTGTTCCTTTATTTGAGTAAAGCTGGCAGAGTCTACATTTAGAGTTTGTACATCGATTAAAATTTCGTTATCATAAATTTCCATATCATTGTCAATTTTTAAAGCTGGTTGAGGTAATACCCCCTTTGGTTCTATTACCCTATGGGTACCATATGGACATCCTTTTTTCATACTACATTCCTCCTTTTTTCTTCTATTGTGCTGGGGACATTCCAATAAGATCGGCAGTCTTGTGAATTTGTATCTCTTATCCAATAAATATTTTTAAGTTCCACCGTCTTGTGAAGGTCTGCCCCCTACTATATATAATATGCAAGTTTTATGCCAAGTTTTACCCATATATTTGGGCTAAATCTTCAGACTTTGGTTAAGATTTTAACAATAATCCCCTTTTTGCTGCCCAATATTGGGCGAATCCTTTGCAAAAAAGGGGCTTGTCCCCATTTTTGTAAGCCTTGGACACCTTTTAATAAATTAATGTAAATTATTTTAGATTGTATTTTGCAATTTTGTATTGAAGAGTTTGTCGTGGAGTGTTTAATATTTCTGCTGCATAGCTTATATTGTATTCTGCTTCTTTTAAGGCTTTTTCTATTAGGTTTTTTTCTGTTTCTTCTATGGTTTCCTTTAGGGAAAATTTAGTAGGGGGTTTTTTATTGGGATGAAGTTTTTTAGGTAAATGTTCTAATTTAATGGTTTCTATATCGTAAATACTCATTATACCTTCTATTAAATTTTCCAGTTCTCGTACATTTCCTTCCCAAGGATGATTATAGAATATTTCCATTACTTCATCAGATACTCCCTTTACAGATTTTCCTAACTTTTCATTAAATTTATTAATAAAGTAATTGGTTAACAGTGGAATATCATCTTTTCTATTTTTAAGTGGTGGGATAGTAAAGTTTATTACATTTAATCTATAGTAAAGGTCTTTTCTCAACAATTTATTTTCTATGGCTTTCTCTGGTGGAATATTGGTGGCAGTTATAATTCGTACGTCTACATGGATAATATTTGTTCCACCTACAGGCCTAATATAGCCATCTTGCAATACTCTAAGAAGTTTAGATTGTAGTTCTAAGGGCATGGAATTTATTTCATCTAGAAATAGTGTGCCTCCATGGGCTAGTTCAAATAGGCCTTGTCTATCTTCTGCCCCTGTAAATCCTCCTTTTACTGTACCAAATAATATTCCTTCTAATAGATTAGCTGGTAGGGCTGCACAGTTTTGAGAAATAAAAGGTTTGTATTTTCTTTGACTAGAATTGTGTATGGAGTGGACAAATAGTTCCTTTCCTGTACCTGTATCTCCATAGATTAAAACTGGTGCATCTGTTTCTGCTGCCTTTAAGGCTAGTTTTTTTAATCTTAGCATTTCTTCGTTTTCCCCTATTATATCTAAGAAGGTGTATTTGGCAGTTTCTAGGCCTTTGTGGTGTCTTTTCACATTGTTATTGTATAATTTAGTTTGAAGGTCTACTATTTTTTCTGACATTACTCTTACTTGGGTAATATCTTTGGAGATTTCCAGGGCGCCTACTATTTTACCATTGGTTTTTATGGGAATGGAAGAGTTTATTGTGGTGATTTTTTCCCCTTTGTAATTAATGAAGGTTTGTTCTTTTTTAAGTATAGGTTTTCCAGTTTTTATTACTGTTAATAATGT
>JAAZMA010000040.1 GCA_012799055.1 Tissierellia bacterium | reverse complement strand
TAGTCCATCATCTGATATTTTATAATCCTTGGCCATGCCCTTTACCAATTCTCCCTTTTCGTCAAAAGTCATAAGTCCTTCAAATACATTTTCCAAAACCCATGACTCATGAGTACCCTGAGCCAATGCAGGGTCTAGGGAACCTGGTTCACTACCATTGTTAGAATATAAAATTTTCTTTTTTCCTGTAGCTTTATTTAAAGAACAGCCTGTAAATACAATTGCCACCACAAGAATAAGACTTAAAAGTAATGTAATTTTCCTATTCACTAAATCTCCCCCTTTTTTTCTAAAACTAAATAAAATTCCCCATTTAGATTATGAAGCATCTGTTTGTCCTTATATAATATTTACGTGGGAGAATTAAAAATAGAACTTAGGATAAGCTTAAAATAAAAAAACACCCCACAAGTGTTTTACCTGTGGAATGTTTAACAAATAAGTTAGTAAGTTAGTGCCGGGTTCAGATATTTGCTAAATTGCCCTTCTATAAATCTCCAATACATCTTCATAATATAATGGCTTAAAATTCCCTATTACTCCGCCTTTGTTTTCAATTGCATCCCTTGCCATATTTTCTAGATTTTCTTCTCCTATTCCCACTTCTCCTAATGTAGATGGTAGTCCTAAGGATGTAAAATATTCTTTGGTTTTGTCTATGGCTTCTTGGGCTATGGCGAATTTATCTTTATCTGGACTAATACCCCATACATTCACTCCATACTCTACAAATTTTTCTACTGTTTTATCTTCTAATACATATTCCATCCATACTGGAGTTAATATAGCCAATGCTACACCATGGGTTGTATTATAATATGCACTTACATATTGGGCTATACCATGGACACTAGATGCAGTATTTTTCCCATAGGATAAAATCCCATTAAGAGCAAGAGATGCTGCCCACATTATATTAGCCCTTGCCTCATAATTTTCTGGTTCATCTATGGCAATTTTTCCATATTTAATACAGGTTTTTAAAATGGATTCTGCTAATCTATCTTGTAAATAAGCACCCTTATCAGGACTAAAATATGATTCAAAAGAATGACTCATTATATCAGCTACCCCTGCAGCTGTTTGATTTTTCGGCACTGTATAAGTATAGCTTGGGTCTAATATGGAAAACTTAGGTGCCATAAATGGATGGCCTATGGGCAATTTTTGTTTTAATTCCTTATTAGATATAACTGCTCCTGAATTCATCTCCGAACCAGTAGCTGCCATGGTTAGTACTACCCCTATGGGAAGTGCATTTTTTATAGGAGCCTCCCTTGTAAGTATATCCCATGGGTCTCCCTCATAATAATAAGCTACAGAAATAATCTTAGCCGAATCAATAGTACTGCCTCCCCCAACAGCCAATACAAAATCTATATTATTATCCTTACATATTTGAACTCCTTCTCGAACTTTACCTATTTCAGGATTAGGCTCTATTCCTCCCAATTCCCAATATTCTATATGATTAGCCTTTAAAATCTCCACCACTTTATCATATATACCATTTTTCTTTATATTTCCTCCACCATAGGTAATCAAAACCCTGGAGCCATATTTTTTAATCTCCCCTCCTAAAACATTGATTTGGTCTTTGCCAAAGAAAACCTTAGTTGGTATAGAATAATTGAAATTTTGCACAAAATCCCTCCTTATCTCCTTCTTCCTGCCAATACTTCCTCTAAAGGAACTGGAGTATCTGTAACAATAACCCTAAATATTACATCCACTCCTAAACTATCTAATTTTTTAAAGGTCTCTATCTCCTCTGAAGTAGCTTGAATATTTCTAAAAAGTGGCTTTCTCCCTTGTTTAAGGCCCATTCCTCCCACATTTAATTCAGTAATATC
>JAAZMA010000316.1 GCA_012799055.1 Tissierellia bacterium | reverse complement strand
TAAACAAACTTTTTAAAAGACCTAAGAGCTAGACCTAAAAAATAATTGTGTATTGTGCATTGTGAATTAAATAAATGGGAGGAATAAAATATGAGAATGTCTAAACTTTATATGCCAACTTTAAGGGAAGTTCCTGCAGAAGTGGAAATTCCAAGTCACAATTTACTACTTAGAGGAGGAATGACAAGACAATTAGTATCAGGGGTATATACCTATTTGCCACTAGGATATAGGGTAATTAAAAAAATCGAAGATATTGTAAGAGAAGAAATGGATGCTGCAGGTTCTCAGGAATTATTAATGTCTGCAATTCAACCTAAAGAATTATGGGAGGCTACAGATAGATGGGCAAATTTCGGGCCAGAAATGTTTAAGCTTTATGATAGGCACCAAAGGGAATTTTGTCTTGGGCCCACTCATGAAGAAGTATTTACAGCTACAATAAGGGGAGAAGTTAATTCTTATAGACAATTGCCACTAAATCTTTATCAAATTCAAACTAAGTATAGAGACGAAAAGAGACCAAGATTTGGCGTAATACGAGCCAGGGAATTTATTATGAAAGATGCCTATAGTTTTGATAGGGACCTAGAAGGTATGAAAAATTCCTATAAAGAAATGTGGGATGCCTATGATAAAATATTTACTAGACTTAAACTCAAATACAAAATAGTACAGGGAGATTCTGGTGCCATGGGAGGCAATGAATCCCATGAATTTATGGCTATGTCAGAAGTAGGTGAAGGTTTAGTAGCCTATTGTGATAAATGTGATTATGCTGCCACAGATGAAAAGGCTAAAGTAATATATGAAGTTGAAAATTTAGAAGAAGAAATGGAAGAGTTGGAAAAAGTTCATACTCCAAATGCCACTACTATAGATGATTTGGAAGAACTTTTTAAACTAGATAGAAATAAATTTGGTAAAGCCTTAGTATATATGGCCAAAGGAGAGCCAGTAGTAGCAATTATACCTGGAGATAGGGAATTAAATGAAACCAAATTATGCAATGCCTTAGGTATAGCTGAACACGAATTAGAATTAGCCGATGAAGAAACCATAGAAAGAATTAGTGGGGCAGATAAAGGCTTTACTGGACCTATTGGACTTAAAGAAGAGGCAAAAGTCTTAATAGACTCTAGAATTACTAAAATGAAAAATTTAATAGTGGGAGGAAACGAAACAGACTATCATATTAAAGGTGCAAATTTTGGCAGAGACTTTAATGGAGAAATTGTAGAGGATTTGCTTCTTATAAGAAAAGGAGATAAGTGTCCAAAATGTAATAGTGAAATCCAAATGGATAGGGGAATTGAGGTAGGGAATATATTCCAATTAGGAACTAAATACAGTGAAGGCTTAAATTTAAAATATATAGACCAAGATGGAAAAGAAAAATATGTATATATGGGTTCCTATGGAGTAGGAGTGTCTAGAACCCTAGCTGCCATAGTGGAACAATACCACGATGAAAATGGTATAATTTGGCCTTTAGTAGTAGCCCCATATCATGTGATAATCACCATAATAAACACTAAAAAAGAAGAACAAAAACTTTTAGGAGAAACAATTTATAAAGAACTTTTAGATAAAGGAATAGAAGTATTATTAGATGATAGAAATGAATCTGCAGGGGTAAAATTTAATGATAGGGATTTAATAGGAATACCAATTAGAATTACAGTAGGTAAAAAGGCAGGAGAAAATATTGTAGAATATTCCTTAAGGAAAGATGGTAAAAGAATAGAAGTAGCTGTAGATGAAATAATGGATAAAATAAAAGAAGAATTTGAAAAAGAAGGTTTAGAGATATAAATAAGGCTGGTTTACCAGCCTTATTTAACATCTAAACCACCTAAAGCTACAAAGGCTTTAATTTTTAGCACAGGAGCATTTAAATCATCATTGAAATAAGTTTTATTGTTCCAGCCACCTAAAATAGGGGTTCCATGTATCTCTACTCTCCAATGAGGTGGAACTAAAATATCCACTTCACCTAATAATACAGATACTTGTAAAACCACTTCCTCTTCTTGGATTTCTGCTCCTCTTAAATCTATATCTATTCCACCTAAAATTGAAGTAATGGTACCACCTTTAAAATCAGTAGATTGATTTCTAGTGGATAGTCCAGATAATATAACAGTTTCTCGTAATAGATTTTCAGAACTTATATTTTTATGATTGGGTCTACTTATGGTTTCATCATAAGTAAAACTTTCTACTTCTTTATTATCTTTATGTTTTTTAGGGATTAATAAGCTAATGCCAAAAAGTATAAGTAATATTGGCCAAAACAATTTCCATATATTGTAGTCAATAAAGTTAAGGAAATTTGCTTGCAATAATCCTCCCATAAGGATTAATGCTATGCCTCCTATTTTAGAAGATTTTCTATGGAATAATTTAGCTAATCCAAAAATTATTAGTGCAGAAGGCCAATAGGTTTTTAAATAAAAATTAAAATCAAAACCCATAGTTTCTTTCATTAAAAAACCAAGACCTATTAAGATTAATATAATTCCAGTAATAATACTAGATACCATTTTCATACCCCCTTATATATTTATTCATATTTAGAATATAGGATTTAATAGATGATAACAATATGATTTCTAATATATTTTAATAGGAGTATGGTACTATATAACTTGTATTATTTAAAATAATAGGGTATTCTATTTTAAGAAGGAATTTTATAATGGGGGGAAAACAATGAAAAATAAAATTTTATCCATAATGTTAATATGTGTATTTGCCTTCTCATCTATAGCTTTTGCAGATGCTGAAACACATGAAGTGGTAGTAAGTTTAGGAAAAAATTTGTCAGATGAGCAGCGAAAAGAAATGTTAAATTTATTTGGAGCAGATGAAAATACTAAAATAATTGAAGTTACCAATGAGGAAGAAAGAGAATACTTAGGTGAATATATAGATGAAAAATTGTTAGGAACTCGTGCTATATCTTCTGTTTATGTAGAGAAACTTCCAGAAGGCGAAGGGATTACAGTAGATACAAGAAATATTACTTGGGTAACCAATGATATGTATAGAAATGCAATTGTAACTGCTGGGATAAAAGATGCAAAAATAGTAGTAGCAGCACCTTTTCAAGTTTCAGGTACAGCTGCCTTAACTGGTGTAATAAAAGCTTTTGAAGATATTACTGGAGAAGAAATTACGGAAATAGAAAAGAAAGTAGCCAGTGAAGAAATTGCCAAAACTGCAACACTAGGTTCTGAAATTGGACAGGAAGAGGCAGAAGAATTAATATCTAGTATTAAGATGTATGTGGTGAAAAATAATGTAAAAAGAAAAGGTTCTATAAAAAAAGTAGCAGAAGAAATGGCTGAGGATTTAGGTATTGAATTAACTAAGGAACAAATGGATCAAATCGTTTCTTTAATGAAAGGCATATCAAAATTAAATTTAGATATAAATGAAATAAAAGGTCAATTACAAGATATATCTGGTAAAATTGATAAAATAACAGAGCAAAATATAGAAATTAGATCTTTTTTAGAAAGAATACTAGATGCCATAACTAATTTCTTTAGTAAATTTTTTAAATAAAATGGAGGTAGAATTTTTATGAAACAATTTAGACTAAGATTTGCACCAAGTCCTACAGGATATTTGCATATAGGAGGCCTTAGGACTGCATTGTACAACTATTTATTTGCTAAACATAATAAGGGAAAATTTATTTTACGTATAGAAGACACAGATAGAACTAGATATGTAGAGGGTGCCATTGAAAATTTAATAGAATCTTTAAATTGGGCAGGAATTGAATATGATGAGGGAGTATTTCTAGAAGATGGAAAGCTTGTTCAAAAAGGAGACTATGGTCCCTATATTCAATCTGAAAGATTAGATATATATAAAAAATATGTAGATGAATTAATAGAAAAAGGGGATGCCTATTATTGTTTCTGCTCGAAGGAAAGACTAGATAGTGTAAGGGAAGAACAAAAGACAAAGGGTTTAATTCCAAGATATGATGGTTTTTGTAGAAATTTAAGTCTAGAAGAGGCTCAAAAAAGAATAGAAAATGGAGAAGAATATGTGGTAAGACTTAAATTACCTCATAATAAAGATATTAAATTTCATGATATGGTAAGAGGAGATATAGTTATAAATACAGATGATATGGACGATCAGGTACTATTAAAATCTGATGGTTATCCAACTTATCATATGGCAGTGGTTATAGATGACCATTTAATGAATATTACCCATATAGTAAGGGGAGAAGAATGGTTACCATCCACTCCAAAACATGTATATCTTTATGAAGTATTTGGTTGGGAAAAACCTACTTATGTTCATTTACCTACAGTATTAAATAAAGATAGAAAAAAATTAAGTAAACGTCATGGAGATGTTTCTGTAGAGGATTTTAGGGCAAAAGGTTACCTTCCAGAAGGTTTAGTAAATTATTTAGCACTTGTAGGCTGGAG